>JAJXZC010000196.1 GCA_021780275.1 Pseudomonadota bacterium | reverse complement strand
ACCTTGCCGTCGGCATCGACGAGCTGCGGCTGGACGCCGAAGAAGGGCAGCGTCGCCGAGCCGGGCTTCTGCGCGATGGCGCCGGGCAGCGGCGAGATGAGAATGCCGCCGGTTTCCGTCTGCCACCATGTATCGACGATGGGGCAGCGGCTGTCGCCGACGACGCGGTGATACCAGAGCCAGGCTTCCGGGTTGATCGGTTCGCCGACCGAGCCAAGGAGGCGCAGGCTCTTGCGGCTCGTCTTCTTCACCGGGTCCTCGCCTTCGCGCATCAGGGCGCGCAGCGCCGTCGGCGCGGTGTAGAAGATATTGACCTTGTGCTTGTCGATGACTTCCCAGAAGCGCGAGACGGTCGGATAGTTCGGCACGCCTTCGAACATCAGTGTCGTTGCGCCGTTCGCCAGCGGGCCATAGACGATGTAGCTATGGCCCGTGACCCAGCCGACGTCCGCCGTGCACCAGTAGATGTCGCCGTCGTGATAATCGAAGACATATTGATGCGTCATGGCGGCATAGAGCAGATAGCCGCCTGTCGTGTGCAGTACGCCCTTGGGCTTGCCGGTGGAGCCTGAGGTGTAAAGGATGAAGAGCGGGTCTTCCGCGTTCATCACTTCAGGTTCGCAGGTGGCAGGCACCTTGGCGGCTTCCTCGTCGTACCAGATGTCGCTCCCGGCCTGCATGTTCACCTTGCCCTTGGTGTGGCGCACGGTGATGACGGAGGTCACATCCGGGCACTGCTTCAGTGCTTCGTCGGTATTTTCCTTCAGCGGAATTTTCTTGCCGCCGCGCACGCCTTCGTCCGCCGTCACGATGATGTTCGAGGTGCAGTCGGTGATGCGGGTTGCGAGGCTGTCGGGTGAGAAGCCGCCGAAGACGACGGAATGAATGGCGCCGATGCGCGCGCAGGCGAGCATGGCGATGGCCGCTTCCGGGATCATCGGCATGTAGATCGTCACGCGGTCGCCGCGTTTCGCGCCCTGCGCTTTCAGCACATTGGCGAAGCGGCAGACCTCGGCGTGAAGTTCCCTATAGGTGATGTTCTTTGAATCCTTCGGATCGTCACCTTCCCAGATGATTGCGGTCTGATCGGGACGTTCCTTCAGATGGCGGTCGAGGCAGTTGACGCTGACGTTGAGTTCGCCGTCCTCGAACCATTTGATGTGCAGGTTCTTGGCGTCATAGGAAACATTCTTGACCTTGGTGAAGGGTTTCATCCAGTCGATGCGCGAGGCTTCCGCGCGCCAGAATGTTTCCGGATCCTTGATGCTTGCCTCATAGAGCGCGGCATAGCGTTCTTCATCGATATAGGCACGGCCCGCCCAATCTTCGGAAACCGGGAAAATCTCGTTTGACATGAGGGTCCTCCTCCAATGCGCAGGATGCGTTTTTCGTCATTATGGCGGTCGCGACCGGGGGGTCAAATGATGCTTATGCGTCTTGCGCTGCGCCTTCGCCCTCGATAGCGGCAATGGTTTCGGCATCAAGACCGATTTCGCTCAACACTTCGCGCGTCTGTTCGCCGAGGCGCGGCGGGTGGCGGCGGATGTTGGCAGGCGTGCCCGAGAAGCGTACCGGCGGGCGCAGCGCGAAATAGGGGCCAGCGTGCGGGTGATCGTAGCGCTGGAAGAAATCGACGGCCTTGAGGTGCGGGTCTTCCTGCAGATCGTCCAGACGGTTCATCTTTACGATCGGAATGGAAAGCGGCAGCAGCGCATCGAGCCATTCCTGTGTCGTCTTTTGTTCCGTCAGTTCCTCGAGCATGGCGTAAAGCTCGCGGATGTTTTGCGTGCGGGCCTTGTAGGTCGAGAAGCGCGGATCGTCCTTGAAGGCACCGGGACGGCCTGCGATTTCGAAGAACTGGTTCCACTGCTTGTCGGAATAGGGCAGCAGACCGATGTAGCCATCTTTCGTCTTGTAGGGACGGCGGTCGGGGTTTGTCACGCGGCCATAGGACCAGGGGCCCGTCGCCGGATCGAAGACATGACCGTAGAAATGTTCGGCCAGCACGAAACTTGTGATGGCCTCGAACATGGGCACTTCGACGAACTGGCCTTCGCCGGTACGTTCACGATGGAAGAGCGCGGCGGTGATGGCATTCGCCATGAAGAGGCCCGAGACCTTGTCGGCCATCAGCGTCGGCACATAGCGCGGCTTTGGATCGCCGTCTACGCGGGAGAGAAGGTCGGCGGCGCCGGCGCCTGCCTGAATGAGATCGTCGTAAGCGGGAAGACCGGCATAGGGACCGTCCGAGCCGTAGCCGGCAGCGTGGACAAAGATGATGTCGGGCCTGATCTTCTGCACGTCTTCATAGGCAAGACCCAGACGTTTCATGCCGTCATAGCGGATATTGGACGCGAGCACGTCCGCCGAGGCGATCAGTTTCTTCAGCGCGTCGAGCGCGCTTTTCTTCCTGAGGTCGAGAAGGATCGAGCGCTTGTTGCGGTTGATGGTGAGAAAGATCGGCCCAAGATCGTGCGCGGCGCCGTCGGGCACCTTGCCCGGCCAGCGCATGATGTCGCCGCCCTGTCCGCCGCCGCCGGTCGGCGAGGGCGCTTCGACCTTGACGACGTCGGCGCCGTAGTCGCCGAGTATCTGCGTCGCATAGGAGCCGAAGACGACACTGGTCAGATCGACGATGCGGACACCCTTCAACGGGCCCGTCACATTGGTGTCGAGTTTTGCGGTCTCGCTCACGGGTTGCTGTCCTCCGCCTTTTGGTTTTGCGCCCCGTGCCAGACATAGAGCGTGTCGGGGCGCTTTTCTTCGTTATCGCGCCCGTCGGTCGTTCGCGCAAGTGTGAGGCCGTGACGCTCGTAGAACCGCCTTGCCCCTGCGTTTGCCTGGAATGTCCAGAGC
>JAJXZC010000084.1 GCA_021780275.1 Pseudomonadota bacterium | reverse complement strand
GCCCGTCTCGCGCTTCAGCCCGCCAGACGTATAACCAAGATGGTCCGTGGCGTGGGATCCGCTTATGCTTTGATTGGTTTGTGTTGTCATTGGTCTCGCGCTCCCTGGTTGCCGGCGCCGAGATGGCAGATGTTCTTGTTCACCGCAGCTGCCCAACGCGGGTTGAACAGGCTCTGAGCAACCCTCGCGGGTGTCCCTCGGCCAGATGCGGCGATGCTATTTCTTATCGCTGCCAAATTGGAAGGCCTCTCAAGGCCGGCTATTGTTAAGCTTCCTCTGCATCCTGAGAATGCTTCGAAAAGTCGTTCCCGTAAAGAAACAGTTTTTCCTCAAATCAAATAATGTGCCGCTTTTTGCTCTCGCGTCCCGCTCGGCCTTCGCATCGTTACAAGCGCAAGGGCTGCCTAGTTGCAGTGCAAATGCCCACATAGATCTCAAACATCTGCTCAAATTGGCGCCAGCAAGAAAACATGGCGCCATGCGATGCGCCGGCGCGCCAATCGATTGCCGCGTTGCGAAGACAATGCCGCACTGCGGTGCGGCTGCGCCGGACCTTGGCCTTCCGTTGCCGCCGCGACCTAAGCGAGGAGGCCTGACCGGCATGTTCGAAATTCAGTCGAGAAATCCCTCAACGGCGCGGATTTCGAGAAGCACTATCACGCCGACCAAGTTCAAGGGCACGAGGACGCAGTCGACTTTATCAAGCGCGATGCGAAGCGCGGCAACAACGCCGACTTGAAACAACCATCTCGATACGGCGGAAAATCTCGAGATGTCGCGGGCCACGCGAACTTTTGCCGGATTCGCGGCCGCTGCGATGTGCATACGAGCCTCACGAATCGCTCGTGAGGCTTATTCGCGTCGGAGACATACGCGCGTTGTCTCGCGACGGCACGGAGGATTGAAACCTGAGCCCGGCTGCCGCAAGCTGCCGCAACGGCTAAGCGCAAGAGTCGCAACCGTCAGATCGAGAGGGCGGCGGGCGGCGAGCCCGCGCCGCCGGGGGCAGGGCGCATGATCGGATTTATCACTTCCTCGCCGCTTTGGTTACAGACGCTTCTCATTCTCATTTTGCCGACGGGCATCGCCATGCTCGGGCCGCTTGTCGTCCGGCGCTTCGTAGCGCTCGATCAGCTTTCGACCAATAATGAAGTCGCCGGATTCAAATTTGCGACAGTCGGCGTTCTCTATGCGGTGCTTCTCGCCTTTTCGATCATCGTCGTCTGGGAGAAATTCAATGATGCCGAAGCGACCGTGCAGCGCGAGGCAGCCGCTGCGGCGACAATCTATCATTTGGCGCCGAGCCTCGGCCCGAGGCAGGCCGATGCCGCGCGCCAAGCTTTGACCGCTTATCTCAGGTCCGTCGTGGCGGATGAATGGCCGGCGATGGCGCAGGGGGGAGCAAGCCCGACGACCCGGCAGGCGCTTGGCGGGATCTATACGGCGCTGCTCGGCGCGCAAGCCGCGGCCCATAACGGCGACGTCGCGGTCGAGGCGGAGATTTTCAATCAGCTCAATCAGCTCACCCAGGCGCGCCGGACCCGGCTGCTTGCCGCTGAGGGCGACGTGCCGGGCCCGCTCTGGATCGTCCTCTTCGGCGGGGCGGTCGTGACCATCGCCTTCACCTTCTTTTTCGGCACGAGGAACTTGCGTGCGCAGACCCTTATGACCGGCCTGCTGACGCTGCTGATCTTCTCGGAACTGCTGATCGCCGTGGCGCTCGACCGCCCGTTCACCGGCGGAATCCGGGAATCGCCCGAGGCGATCGTGCGTGTGCTGAGCGATTTCACCTCCAGCCCTTAAGCTTCCGCCGCCGCGGGCAGGCCGCAATTGCGCGGTTCAGTACGATGATTCGGAACCGATCGGGTCGAGGGGCATGCGCAAAATTCTATTCGCGATAGCATCAATCATCATGATCGCCGGGCCGACCGCGCTCGCCGCGCAAGAGCGTGCGGTCGATGGGACGCTCGGCGCCGTGGCCGGCGCGGTTGTCTTCGGTCCGCTTGGCCTTGTCACGGGCGCTGTCGTAGGCGTGACCGCGGGGCCGGCAATCTCATCGAGTTGGGGCCTGCATCACCACCATCATTACCGCCACGTCCGCTACGTGCGGCGTTCGCAGCCATAGCGTATCGCCGAGCCTATTGTTCCTGATACCAGCCCTGGTCGTGGTGGCCGCCGCATTCGCGGCGTTCGAGGCACACGCAACGGCCCGACGTCTGGTCGCAAACTGGCTTGCGGTCCTGTTGGCAGGGATATTCGCGCCCGTCATAGCCGCGCATCGCGCCGCCACAGGCGCCCTCCCAATATTGGGCTTGTGCGGGGGAGGTCGCTGCGCCGGCGGCAAGCGCCAGGATGGAAGCCAAGACGAAAACGGCCAAGAATCTGACGTTCATTATTCTATCCCGCGCCATCCTACCTCTGCGCCGCTGCCGGTTCCGCGTCGCACTGATGCAGATCAATATAGTCGCGTTTGCACCACAGTCATTTAATTTCCTTGTGTCCGACCGAACTGAACCCTGTAAACAAGTGTGAAATCCGCGATGCAAGAGCGAGCACGGCGAATCGATTCCGCGTTATCCGATCTCATCATCTCGAGCTACCGGCGCGTCGTCGGGGCCGCATTGCTTCCGCAAGACGTTCCCGAGGCTGAGCAGGATAAATGGCTCTATGAGAACGCGCCGTTCTGCGTCCTTGCCCACAACAACGATTCCGATCCGCTGTTCATTTATGCCAACGAAGCGGCGCAACGGTGTTTCGAATACAGCCTCGAGGAATTTCTCGTGCTTCCATCACGATTATCGGCGGAGGCTCCGGAACGGCTGGAACGTCAACGCCTGTTGGATAGCGTCGCGAGAAAC
>JAJXZC010000177.1 GCA_021780275.1 Pseudomonadota bacterium | reverse complement strand
CTTCTCGACATCATCAGGTGTGGTAATGGAGGCCCTCGCGATCTTTCGGGTCAAAGAGAAATCCTCTTCGATGCGCTCGATCTCGCGCCCTCGGCGCGCATCCTGATCCGGAGTCAGAAAGACCGAATAGACGTTCCACGCCTTCGCTCCGGCGCCGCGCAACGAAGCGGCATGCCGAGCGAGCGCGACTTTCTGGTTCTCGTTCCAGGCGCCGAGGAGAGCGTCTGCACTGTCGAAGACGTGGACGAATCCCATCAGTGCCGCGTTCTCGAAACAGGTCACCGGGCCGGCCGAGCCAGTCCACGTCCAGGTTTCATAGCGTGCGTCGCGAAGGACGATCTCGGCTTGGGTGAAGATGTCCATCAGATGCCTAACACAGCTCTTGCCCCAGGAAGGTCGTACCATTCACCCGCTGGGTCAGGACGAATGACGTCACCGGTGCGTCCGCTGCGCACGACATTGTCCGGCACGCCCAAGTCGGTCGCGCCTACCGCGACAACAACGTCGGACTGCATCGCGGCGGGCGGCTCGACGAACTTTCCACGTAGCGTCCCGAGGATGGATTGCGCCCCGTTGAGGACTCGGATGCTCCGACCGTTCAGATCATAGCCATCGGCGCGTTGAACGGCGCCCGCCTGGCGGAGCAGCAAGTGGAAGAAGCCGAGGGCTTCTGGATTTGCTGGGCGCAGGAGCTTCGCCGGCTCCGCCGCCGAGACGCCTTCGGCATCCCGCCTCAGACCATAAAGGGCCTCGCTGTCAAAATTTCCGACGTCTAGCCAAGCCGGGTCACAGTGGGCCCCGGTGGCATGCTCGAAGGCGGCCCGTCCGGCATCCAGGACCTGACGCATGTAGTTCGATGAGAAGGCTCGACGAAGCTCGTCGAGCGCCGCAGCCCCTGACTCTTGCACATGTTCGAACGTCACGTTTTCTGCGTGTGCGATCTTCCAGAGTTGCGGCGCTTTCTGCTCGAGCGCGTTTGTCGGCGAGAGGTCGATGACGGTCACGGACAGCGGCTGCACGTCGATCAGCGCTTCGCCGATCACGGCGTTGAGGTATTCCCAGTCTGACCAGAAGCCGACGACGAGCAGGTCCTTCTGCCGAAGGTTGGCAGCCATCCAAACTTTGCTTCGCGCAATGCGCCCCGAGATGGTCGGATCGTCGAGCTGTGAAGGCGCCCAGACCGTGGCTTGCCGATCACGGTGGGAGCAGCCGTGGAATTTCAACAAGGGTGCCTGACGGACAGAATCGGCGGTGGCTTCGTCTCCGTCGAGCGAGCCGCGGAAGTCCGCGCCGTAGTCCCAAGCGCGTCGCTCAATAAGCGTGTCGTAGTTGCTCGATATGCCGGCAACGGCGGCGCGAATGATGAGAAAATCCGCTATTGCAGCATGCCCAGTATTCGAAGGCCGCACGAAGGCGGGCCAGGGTACGAGATGTTCGATGAAGACCGACTGCAGGGTGTGGAGGCCCGCGAAGTGCTCGGCGAGAGCCTCAAGATTCTCCCGAAGAGCAAGGTCGCATTTAGGGTCGGATTCAAGACGATATTTGTCGAAGCAGCGCTCGGCGACAGTGCGGGCAGACGGCAGGCTGCTGGGCGGCGCCATCGACAGCCCGGCGCCGCAGACCACCAAAAGGCGGCCGGCGTTCATTGAGGCTAGAAGTCGAGTGATTGTCTCGGGCGTCAAGCAAGCCTCCGCCGAGAACCGGCTCGCCTTGCTGCTGGCTTCGCTGCCGGCTGTGTTAAGTCGCCGAGATGTTCGATCCGTACCGGCGGCCGGGCCGGCAGCTTCACCGTCAGTTCGAGTTTGCCACCGATCGCTTCGACGTAGCTGCGTAGCGTCGAGAGATACATATCCGCCTGGTTTTCGATCTTGGAGACCGAGGGTTGTTTGATGTTCAGGGCGCTCGCAACATCTTCCTGGGCCTTGCCCGCGATCTGACGCAGCTCGCGGAGTCCTTCGACCTCCTGCCGGAGTTCGTCACTGCGCACCTCGATCTGCTCCTGCTGGTCGCGGGGCTGGGAAGCGACGACCTGATCGATGCTCCGTCCCATAGGATCATCCTCTCTTTACGGATTTCAGGTTTTCCAGATGGTCGAAAAACCGGCTGTCCGCTCTTGCGATAAGCCGCTTGTAGAAGCGCTTCTGGCTACCGCCCGACTTGTCGCCTGCGACCAGGACGATGGCGTTCCTCCCCGAATCGAACGCGAACGCCGCGCGCCACTCCCCGTCCGCAGCAGAGAACCGCGTCTCCTTCGTGTTGGCGCATTTCAAGCCTTTGAGCGTGTCGACGTAGGTCCAACCAAGCTGCGGGCCGAATTCGGCGAGTAGCTTCGCGACGGCCGGGAGTTCGGTCTGAATCCCGCGCTCGAAAGCCAGAAACTCCGATTCGAAAGCGTCATGAAGTCCGGCATCCCAGCTTATATAGCTTCCGAGCTATATCAGGTCAAGGGTGACTGCGCCGGCGTCAGTTGCCACCCTCAACGACGCAGTCGCGCGAAGGAGGTCGCTGATGCTCGTCGATCGGATCTGCGATCGCTTACGCCCAGTTCGGCGTCGGGTTGCCGAATGGTTGCGGGGAGAGGATTTGAAATTACCCAGTGAGGTTCGAGTGCCGGATCGCAGGCCGCTACGACGCGATCAGCGCAGGCGGTCGCGTCGGCTGACTTTCCTCCAAGTGCATAGATTTCGCTTAGATTTCTACGGAAGCCCAGCTCTCTAAGCACAAACCGCCCCGAAGGGCTGGTCTTATCGCTCTGATTTCCTTGAGAAAATTTGGAGCGGGCGAAGGGATTCGAACCCTCGACCCCAACCTTGGCAAGGTTGTGCTCTACCCCTGAGCTACGCCCGCATTCTGCCGTGAGGCGCGT
>JAJXZC010000089.1 GCA_021780275.1 Pseudomonadota bacterium | reverse complement strand
CTCGGCGATCGGCGTCAATTTCGTCGATATCTATCACCGCACCGGCCTTTACCCCATGCCGGCAGACTGTGCAGTGCCGGGTGTCGAGGGTACGGGCGTGGTGGAGGAAGTCGGTGATGGCGTCGATGGGCTCGCTGTCGGTGATCGCGTTGCCTATGCCGGCCTTCCCGTCGGCGGCTATTCCGAAGCGCGCAACATTCCGGCAAACCGCCTCGTGCCGCTGCCCGATGAGATATCCGAGAGCGTCGCCGCTATCTCGATGCTCAGGGGCCTCACGGCGCATATGCTCCTCACTCATGTCCATCCCGTATCGGCGGAAAGCACAATCCTTGTCCATGCCGCCGCTGGCGGTCTCGGCCTCATCCTCACGCAATGGGCCAAGCGTCTCGGCGCCCGCGTCATCGGAACGGTCGGGTCGTACGACAAGGCGGAGATTGCGAATTCGATGGGCCTCGACCATTCAATCCTCTATCGCGAAACAGATTTTGTCGCCGAGGTGAGGCGTCTGACGGACGGTGTGGGTGTTGATGTTGCCTTTGATGGTATTGGCGGCGACACGCTACTGCGCACGCTCGATGCCGTCCGTCCTTTTGGCACCGTCGCGAGCATCGGCCAGGCAAGCGGTAGCCTTCCAGATATATCGCCGGTCGATCTTGGCCCACGCCGCTCCATCGCTCTTGCGCGTCCGAGCGTGTTTGCCTATGCCGACAACCCTGAATTCTATCGTGTTGCGTCGCGCGAATTATTCAGGCAGATCGCATCCGGCATGCGTGTGACCGTCGGCGCCGAATTCGCGCTTGAAGAAGCCGCCACGGCGCACCGGATGCTCGAAGCAGGCGCCACCACCGGTTCCATTCTGCTGCGCCCCTGAGTGAAGGAGACACGAAGGTGTTTATTGTTTCACTGACCTATCTTGTGCCGCTTGCCGACATCGAGGCGCATCTCGCGGATCATGTCGCCTTTCTGCAAAGGCATTTCGAGACAGGCGCATTTCTGCTTTCCGGTCCCAAGGAGCCGCGCAGGGGCGGCGTCATTCTGGCTCTCGTGGAGGATCGTGCGCGTCTCGATGCGATCCTTGCCGAAGATCCTTTCATGCAGAAAGGCCTTGCGAGCTATGCGATTGAGTATTTTCGCCCGACGCGCTTTCAGCCCGGTCTCGACGAGGGGCTGGTGCCGAAGCTGGCGAAGGAGCGCTAGCTCCTTCGCCGTTCGCGATATCTTCAGAGGCGCGAGGGAATGATCACTGGCAGGCGTTCATATCCGCGCACAAAGGTCGAATAGCTGCGCTTCGGCTCGCCCGCGACTTCCACCTTCGGGAAACGCTTCAGGATTTCTTCCCAGATGATCTTCAGCTGAAGCTCGGCAAGACGGTTGCCGACGCAGCGGTGGATACCGAAGCCGAAAGAAAGATGATTGCGCACGCGTGGACGGTCGATGATGTAGTCGTTGGGGCGTTCGATCACTTCATCGTCTCGGTTGCCCGAAACATACCACATGACGACCTTGTCGCCCTTCTTGATCTGCTTGCCGCCAAGCTCATAGTCCTGCAGCGCACGGCGGCGCATATGGGCAAGCGGCGTCTGCCAGCGGATCGTTTCCGAAACCATGCTCGGAACGAGGTCCGGATTTTCGCGCAGCTTCTGGTACTGGTCCGGGTTCTGGTTGAGCGCCAGCACCGAGCCCGAGATTGTGTTGCGCGTCGTGTCGTTGCCGCCAACGGTCAGCAGCACGATATTGCCGAAGTATTCACGCGGCTCCATGTTCCGCGTCGCCTCGCCATGCGCCAGCATCGAGATGAGATCGGGCTGCGGCTCGGCGTTGACGCGCTGGTTCCAGAGCTCGGTGAAATAGGCGTGATAGTCGACAAAGATTTCAAATTTCTGCTCGAGGGAGTCGATGAGACCCTGACCCGGCGCGGCGGTCACGACGTCCGACCAATAGGTGAGCTTGCGGCGATCTTCCTGCGGAATGCCGAAAAGAGTCGCAAGCGTCATGGCGGTGAGTTCCATCGACACCTTGTCCACCCAGTCGAATTCTTCGCCGATTGGCAGTCCGTCGAGAATGCTGCCCGCGCGTTCGCGGATCAGCGGTTCGAGGCGCGCAAGGTTCATCGGAGAGACGGCAGGCGTCACGGTCTTGCGCTGCACGTCGTGCTTCGGCGGGTCCATGGCGATGAACATCGGCAGCGGGCCTTCCTCCATCGGCTGATCGCCGATGGTGATGCCGCCTTCGGAGGAGAAGACTTCATGGTTGGTGTCGACCGCCATGATGTCCTTGTATTTCGTCACCGACCAGAAGGCGCCGAATTCGCTTTCCGGTGTGTAGTGGACCGGATCCTCGGCGCGCAGGCGCTCGAAGATCGAGAACATGGTGTTGGCCTGAAAAAGAGCGGGCTGTGCCGGGTTCAGGTCCGCGAGCGGGGTTGCGTAAACCTCGTCACGGGCGGTTTCCGGTTTCAGAAGGGCGGCGGCATTACTCATCTTGGTGTTTCCCCAGTATGTCCTTGCGTCGTCCTCATATGGGTCGTCCCGCAGGCGATTTCCAGTCGTCCGTATCCTGTCAGGGATCGGCGCCCGCGTCCAAGGCGACGTAGGGTCAGAAACGGGTTTATTGTCGCAGCGCGAGAAGGGTTTTGAGCAAATCCGCGATTTCGCCCAAGGTCGTCAGGCGGCGGATTTTCTCGTCACCGTGCCCATGCGTTCAAGCTTACCCCAGCCCACGAATGGCCCGCGGATAGCGGTCACGATGGAGCGCACCACCACGTAATACATGAGCTGGCGATAGCCGAAGCGCTGCAGCACGAGCCACCAGAGAAGCCGCCAGTCCTCGCGCTTTTCCATGAGGAAACCGAAGGCGGCCGCCGCCAGATCGACCA
>JAJXZC010000165.1 GCA_021780275.1 Pseudomonadota bacterium | reverse complement strand
CCTCGTTCGTGCGTCGTGGTGGCTGTCGCATCGCTTCACGATGATCGACGCCAGCTTCATGACCGTTGGCAAGGACGTGGCCCAGCTGAAAGCCGATATCGGCAACGACATCGCCGGGCGTCGCGCCGTCGCCGATGCGCGCGGCGACATCGCCCAGATCAAGGCGACGCTGATCGAGTTCCGGGAACGCATCGACCGGATCGAAGCCAATGAGGACGGGCGCAAGCACGCCTGATCCGCCGCCCTCAACCCCAACCGTAACCCGACGATAAGCCCGCCCCTCCGGCGGGCTTCGTCGTTTCAGCCGCCCGCGATTAGCGGAAGTGGAACCCGGTTCCGCGTCCGGGAGCGGGCCAACTGAAAGGATGCACGCAATGCTGCCTGCCCAATACCGATGGCTCGAAGCCGAGCCCGGCCCGCGCATGATCGTCGAGGCGCTGAAACAATACGGCACGCTCGAAGCGCCGGGCGATGCCGACAATCCGAAGATCATCGGCTGGCAAGACGAACTCGAATCCGCCGGTCTCGGCCGCGTCTATGCCGGCGTCTATCGGCACGACGCGATCCCGTGGTGCGGCCTGTTCATGGCGATTGTCGCCCACCGCGCCAACATCGAACGCCGCCCCGAACGCAACCCGCCCCGCCTCTATCTCTCGGCGCTCGAATGGGCGTCGTTCGGCGTCTCGGTTCCGAAAGGCGCTGCGGCACTCGGCGATGTGCTGGTCTTCAAGCGCAAGGGCGGCGGGCATGTCGGTCTCTATGTCGGCCACGACGCCTCCGCCTTCCATGTCCTCGGCGGCAATCAATCCGATCGCGTCTCGATCACCCGGCTGTCGCGCAACCGGCTCGTGGCGGTGCGCCGCCCGGCCTATCGCGCCAAGCCCGCGAACGTCCGCCCGATCTCTCTCGCTGCGAGCGGAAGCCTCTCCGTCAACGAGGCCTGATCCAACCCAACCAAGGAGATTTCCATGAACGCCGTTCTTCAGTTCGGTGCGGGCTACCGCACCTACATCATCGCCGCCGTGCTTATTCTCGTCGTGGTCGTCGAGAAGGGCCTCGGCATTGATGTGCCGGGCGTCGATGTCGGTTCCGACTGGCTCACCCAGGTCCTCGCCGCGCTCGGCCTCGGCACCCTGCGGGCCGGGATCACCGGGGCGAACAAGTGACCGGCTGGCTCGCCCTGGCCCTCATCGCCGCGGTGGTCATCGCCACCGCGGCGATCTTCGCTGCTGGCCGCAGGGCGGGCGCCGCCGCCGAGGCGGCGAAAGCCCGCGAGGCCGAACTCAAATCCCAGAAGGAGGCCTCAGATGCCAAGGACCGGATACTCGAAGCAGGCGCTGCCGCTCCTCGTGATCGCGACGCTCTCGCTGACCGCTTGCGCGACAGCACCTTCTAGGCCGTCCATCGTCTGCCCGCCGGTCGCGGCTTACGACCGCGCCTTCCAGGCACGGCTAGCCGACGAAATCCAACGCCTGCCGCCCGGCGCGGCGCTGGAACAGGCGATGCTGGACTACGCCCGGCTGCGCGATCAGGCGCGGGCTTGTGCCGGCGCGATCGGCACATCTCAGCGATGAAGCTGGCGGGCTTCAACGCCCCATCCTGCAAGCTCCTCGGCGAGACGAGACAGACTCCCGCCGGACGCAATAAACGCGAACACCACCTCATCGGCCAGCGCAGCGACAAAGCGGTTTCTCTGGCGCGCGAGATCGGCGGTGGCGCGCTTCTCGGTTTCGGGAAACGGCGAGATGATTGTCAGCCTGCCATCATCGAGGGCCTTCCGCCGAGTAGCGGGCAATCGCAAATTGCCGAGGCCGCGCGCAAGCGCCATCACGATGGGCTGCTTTCCACGCAGCAGGATATCTAGGCATTGCTGTTCCAGCGGCGAATGAAAGCCGCTGATCACGCAAAGTCCGGCATCGCGCCATGCCGCCGCCTGATCGAAGGCCTTGAGAATTGTCGCGCCTGGCGTCTCCTTCGAGCAGAGGAAGGCTGTCATCGGTTCAGAAAGCGCCAAGTGCGAGCCTACAATTGTGACTACTACAGGCGCATTCGCACCGAGCCGACTGATCAGCCGGTCGGGATAGCCTCGGTCACCTTCAGAAATCGATTGTGGTCCTAGCATCTCCTGCCCTAGCGAACGCTACAATAGCGGCAATGGCGGCTCTTTGGCCTCCCCGAATTTCGCCGTCACTTCGCCCTAGCGAGTTTCAATCACTGAAATTATCTTTCGCCAATCAAACACAAAGCCATATCCGTTATGGAAGTACTGTGTCGATCCATCGCGTTTCAACAGCCCCAGTTTGTTCCATAGTTTCGGTTCATCACGTATGAAATGCGCCTTCTTTGCGTCGGTCTTTCGCGGAGGAATTACGCCCCGTGCAACCAGCTCTTTATCTAAAGCAGAGACGTATTCGTTCGAACTCTGCTTATCGATGGATTTGATCACGCGGGTCCGCTCCTCAACCCAAAAAATCAGATCCAAATGCCGTCCCTCTATGAGGATCAAGCGGGCCAGAAGATTCATGAACGCAACGCTGTCGGGTCCATAGACCTTACCAACTCGCAGCAGCTCCAGCCCCTCTGATGTCAGCCGCCCGTCAGGGCCTAAAAGTCCAGCGTGTCTCATCGCAAGAAAGACGTTGAGGCGCTCTGCGGTCTGGCTGGGCGCGTTTAGCTTCTTCTTCTTCCTAAGCGCGCCCTCCCAGGTCCGCGCTTTTCCTTTCGAAGCAAACTCCTTCCAAAACTGACCGAAGCTCACGTCAAAAGAAGGCGTGTCGTTAAGATCGATAATTCGTAGGATTTCATACAGATCGAAATTCGATAACTCTCGCCAGTAGGCCCAGAATGCTCGTGGTCTCGTCCCGGCGGGCGCAGCTG
>JAJXZC010000449.1 GCA_021780275.1 Pseudomonadota bacterium | reverse complement strand
GAGGTGTCTTCGTCGGCAAGCTTGAAACGCCAATGAGGCTTTCGGCCTGCGTCCTCAAAGGCTTTCTTTTCTTCGTCGGTGAGCTTCAGGGCGGCGCGGTCGTAGACCGGCGGCTTCTTCATCGCGAGCTGACGCTTGCGTCTGCGTTCGAGCTCGTTCGCTGTTTCATAGCAGGGGTAGAGGCGGCCCGAGGCTTTGAGCTTTTCGGCGGCAGCGTCGTATTCCGCAATGCGGTCAGACTGGCGCGCGAAGAGGTCGTGCGTGAGGCCAAGCCATGTCAGATCGACCTCGATGCCGATGGCATATTCCTGCGTCGAGCGCTCGTCGTCCGTGTCGTCCATGCGCAGGAGGAAACGTCCGCCGTTGCGCTTGGCATAGAGATAATTGAAGAGCGCGGCGCGGATGTTGCCGACATGGAGCGAGCCGGTGGGGCTCGGTGCGAAACGGACGGTGACGGGTTTGCTGGTCATATCTGCCTTGCGATGCCTCAGTTGGCGTCGCGGAAACCATTGGTGATCGGATAACGGCGGTCGCGGCCAAAGTTGCGCGCGGAAATCTTGACGCCGGGCGCGGCCTGACGGCGCTTGTACTCGGAAATATAGAGAAGATGCTCGATGCGCTTGACGGTGTCACGGTCATAGCCTTGCGCAACGATGTCGCGCACGGCCATTTCCTTTTCGACGAGGCCATCAAGGATGCCATCGAGAATTTCGTAAGGTGGCAGCGAGTCCTCGTCCTTCTGGTCGGGACGAAGCTCGGCGGAAGGCGGACGCGTGATGATGCGTTCGGGAATGACGATACCATCATTACCGAGGCAGCTTGCCGGGCGGTTAGCGTTACGCCAGCGGGCGAGCGCGAAGACCCGAAGCTTGTAGATATCCTTGATGGGATTGAAGCCGCCGTTCATGTCGCCATAGAGCGTGGCGTAGCCGACGGAGACTTCGGACTTGTTGCCCGTGGTGAGCACGAGATTGCCGAACTTGTTCGAAACCGCCATGAGAATGACGCCGCGCGAACGCGACTGGAGATTTTCTTCCGTCGTGTCGGACTGCGTGCCTTCGAAAAGTTTTTCGAGCGCCGAGGTGAAGCCCGCGACGGGTTCCTCGATCGGGATCGTGTCGTAGCGCACGCCGATAGCCTGAGCGCAGGCTTCGGCATCGCTGATGCTGATGTCCGACGTATAACGGTAAGGCAGCATGATGCAGTGGACCTTGTCGGGTCCGAGCGCATCGGCGGCGATGGCGGCGACAAGCGCGCTGTCGATGCCGCCGGAGAGACCCAGCACGACACCGGGGAAGCGGTTCTTGCGCACATAGTCGCGCAGGCCCTGAACGAGCGCGAGATAGACGGACTCGAGTCCTTCTTCGACCAGCGTCATTTCGCCGGGCTGACAGACCCAGCCACTGTCAGTGCGGACCCAATCGGTGATCGTCACCTTCTCGGCCCAGGCAGGCATCTGCACGACGAGGTTGAAATCCGCATTTATGACGAAGGACGCGCCATCGAAGACGAGTTCGTCCTGTCCGCCGATCTGATTGACATAGGCAAGCGGCAGGCCGCTCTCGCGGATGCGCGAAAGGACGAGCTGGGTGCGGGCGTCAAATTTGTCTGCGTCATAGGGCGAGCCATTGGGGACGAGCAGCATTTCTGCGCCGGTCTCTTCAAGGCATTCGATGACGTCCGGATACCAGATATCTTCGCAGATCGGCACGCCGATGCGTACGCCGCGGATGTTGAAAGGTCCGGGCGGATTGCCGGGCTCGAAGACGCGCGGCTCGTCGAAGACGCCGTAGTTGGGAAGTTCGACCTTAAAGGTGTGGCCCTTGATCTCGCCTGTATCCAGATAGAGGAAGGCGTTCATCAGCTTGTCTTCATGCATCCAGGGCGCGCCGATGAGGACGGCGGGGCCGCCGTCGGCGGTCAGCGCCGCGATCTCGGCGACGGCTTCGGCAGCGGCACGCTGGAAGGCGGGCTTCAGGACCAGATCTTCGGGCGGATAGCCCGCCAGAAACAGCTCCGTGAAGACGATGAGATCGGCACCGGCCAGAGAGGCCTCGCGACGCGCGTCGATGGCTTTTTTGAGATTGCCTGCAATATCGCCCACGGTGGGGTTCAATTGAGCAAGCGCGATGCGGAGTTTATCGGTCATCTGGCCTTGAATCCGGGAGTTGAGCCCAAGCGTTTCTAGCCTTTGGCGGCTTTGTGAACAATAGGCAGGGAGAAGAGGTCGCAGAAAGCCGCCAATCCCGATATGGTCGGCGCAAAGCAATATTCCCCTGCGTCGGGGAGCCAAATCAGGGAGAGAAAGATGGCCTCAGGGACAAATAAACAGATTCTGCTCGTGGAAACGCCCAAAGGGAAACTCGCCACAAGCAACTTCAAGCTGAATATGGGCGAAGTCCCCTCGCCGAAGGATGGGGAAGCGCTGGTCAAGGTGAAGCTCATCTCGCTCGATGCGGCCAACCGCGCCTGGATGCAGGGGGCAACCTATCGCTCGGCGGTTGAGGCCGGCACCATCATGGCGGGCGGCGCGATTGCCGAGGTCGTGGAAAGCAAATCGCCGGACCTCAAGGCAGGCGACATCGTCTTTGGCGACACAGGCTGGCAGGAATATGCCGCCCTTCCCGCAAAGCAGCTCCAGAAGATGGAACGCATGGAACCGCTGAGCCATCTCCTCAGCGTCTATGGCATCGCGGGCCTCACCGCCTATCACGGTCTTCTCGACGTGGGTAAGCCCAAGGCGGGCGACACGGTGGTCGTCTCGGCGGCGGCGGGCTCGGTCGGCTCCATCGTCGGACAGATTGCGAAGCTCAAGGGCTGCACGGTCATCGGCATCGCCGGAGGCGACGACAAATGCGCGCTCCTGAAAAGCGAACTCGGC
>JAJXZC010000019.1 GCA_021780275.1 Pseudomonadota bacterium | reverse complement strand
CTCCGTCGGCGACGTGATCTATGTCGAGCGTATGGCGGCAAAGGGCGCTGCCAGCTATGCGCTGCGTCAGGTGCCTGCCGTCAACGGTTCCGTGATTGCGATGGACCCGCATACGGGCCGTGTGCTTGCCATGCAAGGCGGCTTCAGCTTCGACCAGAGCGAATTCAACCGCGCGACGCAGGCATTACGGCAGCCAGGCTCGTCCTTCAAACCCTTCGTTTATGCGGCGGCGCTCGACACCGGCTTCACGCCGTCGAGCCTTGTGCTGGACGCGCCCTTTGTCATGGATCAGGGGCCGGGGCTCGGCCTCTGGAAGCCCGAGAACTATGAGAAGGATTTCTTCGGACCTTCGACGCTTCGCTTCGGCCTTGAGCATTCGCGCAACGTCATGACGGTGCGCCTCGCGCAGGCCATCGGCATGGACAAGGTGGCCGATTACGCGCACCGCTTCGGCGTCATCGATAACATGCAGCCCGTGCTCGCCATGTCGCTCGGTGCCGGAGAGACGACGCTGATGCGTCTCGCCGCCGCCTATTCCGTCTTCGACAATGGCGGCAAGAAGGTGAAGCCGACGCTCATCGATCGCGTGCAGGATCGCTGGGGACGCACCATCTACAAGTCCGACAATCGGCCTTGCCCCGACTGCAATGCGGACTGGGCGAACCAGGCGCCGCCGGAACTGCCCGACGATCGCGAACAGATTGAGAGTCCGCAGACGGCCTATCAGATCACATCGATGCTTGAGGGTGTGGTGCAGCGCGGCACGGGCTCCGCCGTCAAGGCGGTGGGGGTGCCGCTTGCAGGCAAGACCGGCACGTCGAGCGACGAACGCGACGCATGGTTCGTGGGGTACTCGCCCAATCTGGTCGTGGGCGTCTTTGTGGGCTACGACACGCCGGCGCCGCTCGGGCGGGCAGAGACGGGCGGACGCACCGCTGCGCCGGTCTTCCGCGACATCATGCAAGCCGAGATCGGCAGCGACCCGGCGATACCGTTCCGCATTCCGCCCGGCATCAGCCTGGTGAAGGTCGATCACAAGACAGGGCAGCTTGCCTCGTTGAGCGATCCTGATTTGATCCTCGAAGCCTTCAAGGAGGGCACCGAACCGCAGGTCTCTTCGTCCTCATCATTGAATGTCGTCACGGGCACGCCGGTGACGGGCGCCGACAGTGGAACGCTCGGCGCGCCCGCAAGCACGGGCGGCAGCGCGATCGATTCAGGCACGGGCGGCCTTTACTGATTGCGGGGGCCTCAAATGCGCGGGTTTACACTCACGCATGTTCGGCCTATTTTCCGCTCCCGATTTGACGGAGACCGATAGCGATGCGTACCGAGACCCAGGCGATAGCCGATGAAATCAAGCAGTCCCTGGGACTGCTGAGGAGGCATCTTTGACTGGGATTCAGCCCGCAAACGCCTCGACGAACTGAACGCGCGCTCCGAAGATCCAAATCTCTGGAACGATCCCGCGAAAGCGCGCTCACTCATGGCGGAGCGCACACGGCTGGATGAGGCGATCACCGCCTATCTGCGCCTCGAGTCAGGCCTCAACGACAATATCGAACTGATCGAACTCGGCGAGGCCGAGGGCGACGATGGCATCGTCAAGGAAGCCGAGGCATCGCTCAAGGCCGTGCGTGAAGATGCGCGCAAGGCTGAGATCGAAACGCTCCTCTCCGGCGAAGCCGACGGCAACGACGCCTTCCTCGAAGTCCATGCAGGCGCAGGCGGCACGGAGAGCCAGGATTGGGCCCAGATGCTTCTGCGCATGTATACGCGTTGGGCGGAGCGTAAGGGCTACAAGGTTGATCTGGTCGAGCGGCATGACGGCGAAGAAGCCGGCATCAAGTCCGCGACGATCCAGGTCAAGGGACACAATGCATTCGGATGGCTGAAGACGGAATCGGGTGTGCATCGTCTCGTCCGCATCTCGCCCTACGACTCCAATGCGCGACGCCATACGAGCTTCTCGAGTGTCTGGGTCTATCCGGTGGTGGATGACTCCATCAATATCGACGTCAATGAAAGCGACTGCCGCATCGACACCTATCGTTCGTCGGGCGCGGGTGGCCAGCACGTCAACACGACAGACAGCGCCGTGCGCATCACCCACGTTCCGACAGGCATCGTTGTTGCCTGCCAGAACGAACGCTCGCAGCACAAGAACCGCGCAACCGCTTGGAATATGCTGCGAGCGCGCCTTTATGAGGCCGAGCTGGAAAAGCGCGAAGCAGCGGCGCAGGCCGAAGCTGCGGGCAAGACCGATATCGGCTGGGGCCACCAGATCCGCTCTTATGTCTTGCAGCCCTATCAGATGGTGAAAGACCTGCGCACCGGCGTCGAAAGCCCGACACCCTCCGGTGTGCTCGACGGTGATCTCGACGAATTCATGGCCGCCGCACTCGCCGCCCGCGTGAAGGGTGGCGCAGATGCGCCCGTCGAGGATATCGACTGATCGTTCGTCCCGGGATCGCGCGGCGTTCCTGCCGTCACCGAACATGCAAACAGCCGCCTCGATGTCGAGGCGGCTGTTTCGTTTCACGCGCCGTTGTCTCTCGGCGCGGCATGTCTGTTCGCGGCGCTTACTGAGCTGCGGGGCGCTTCACGACGACGCCGCCATCGCCCACGATCACGGGGCTTGCCGCCTGGATGGTCTCGGCGGGGCGCGGCGCGGGCGCTGCTGCCACGGCGGCCGGACGGGGCGCGGCGACCGGACCGGCGCTCGGACGCGGCGTGGCGGGCGCGCGGGAAATGGAAGCCTGTCCGATCGGATCATCCGAATGGCGGCAATTGCCTTCGAAGAAGGCGCCCGTCTCGACGGCAAGCGCTTCGTGCAGGATGTCGCCCTCGACATGGCAGGTCGAGGAGAGCTGGACGCGGCGGCCGCGAATGGTGCCGATGACGCGGCCACGGATCACGATGTCCTCGGCGACGATTTCGCCGGTGATCGATGCCTTCTCGCCGATGGTGAGCGACTGGCTGCGGATGTCGCCTTCGACGGTGCCGTCGATCTGAATGTCGCCCGTGGCGGTCATATTGCCGTGGACGACCAGGTCGGTCGAAATGATGGACGGAGCCGTGCGCGCGGCGGTGCGCTTCACCAGCGGCGCGCTCGGGGCCGGCGCCACAACCGGGGCGGCTGGCTTCTCGATATCTTTAGCCTTGTTTCTCGAAAACATAATGCCCTGCCTCGATGAACTTGGATGGATCACGGACTATTCCGTCGAACCAGACTTCGTAGTGAAGATGCGGTCCGCTGCTGCGGCCAGAGGACCCCACGCGACCTATGCGATCTCTGAAAGCAATTTTCTGGCCAACCGTGACGTCGATGCGGCTCAGATGGCCGTAACGGGTGCGGAAGCCGTTGCCGAGATCGATTTCGATCATGCGGCCATAGGCGCCCCGCCAGTCGGCAAAGGTCACGGTTCCAGCCGTCGTCGCATAGACGGGCGCGCCGTAATCCGTGGCCAGATCTTCGCCGGCATGGAAGGCCATTCTACCGTTGAACGGGTCTATGCGCGGGCCGAAGCCGCTTGTCTCGCGATAGCCGATAACCGGCTCGGCCAGCGGGATTTTCGCAATGTATCTCTCGAGATCGCCCATGGTGTTGAGGTTCTGGCTGACCCTGTGGAGCTGCCTGGAAAAGGCGCCGTCCTTGCCTGCGCCCGCCAGCGCCTCGCCTTCGGCCAGACCGAGAAAGGGGCCGCCCTCGGCCACCGGGGTCCGGGATGAGGAGCCTTTGGACCGGCTCTTCACCTCGGCAATATCGGTCATGGCGATGATCGACCGGAGTTCCTTGATCTTGCTGTCGGTGGTTTCCTCAATCGAGTTGATGAGGCCCTGCTGGCTGCGATCAAGCTGGGTCAGCCTTGCATCAATCTGGGACGCTGTGCCGTTCTGGGGAGCGTCGCCGGCAAGCCCGGCAACATCGACGCCGCCGGTCGCGGCGCCGTCGACGACATAGGTTTCGGCGTCGTTCGTCTGCTGGGGCCGTGTCGTCGTCTGTCCGAGTGCGGCGAAGTCGGCGTTGTGGTCGACCGACATGAGGATGGTGTTTTCGCGGGCCGCGGTGGCGGCCGGCCGCGCGGTCGCGGCATATCGGCGGCGCATCGTATCCAGTTCCGAGCTCGCGGACTGGCTCTGGCTCATCAGCGTGGTCAACTGGCGGTGCCTGTCTTCCAGCTCGCGCGTAGTGGCGAGAAAACGCTCCTGCGAAATGACGAGCTGGCCGTTGAGCTGATCGTATGCGGCCTGCAGCTGGGCGACGCGCTCTTCATAAGCGCCCTGCATCTTCAGATAGCGCTGCTCTTTCGAGGCGATGATCTGCTGCTTGAAGACGACGTTGACGGAGGTAAATGCGATCCAGCTGAAGAATACGAAAGCGATCGCGAGGAACACGGCCTGCGTGAACGGTGACAGAGATATGAATTGAACCTGCCCATGACTGCGCAGATAGATCTGGCGTTCGACGTAGTGGTGACGCAGGAAATTGCGCAGCGCTTCGCCGTAACCAGAGTTCTTATGGTGCACGCCCCTCATGCGCCATACCCCCAACACAAATTCGAACCGCGCGCATATCAATGGATTTACGTGACGGTTACATCACAGGCGGAAGTCTTTACCGCTATGATTAACATTCCATTGATGTGGCGATCGTCGCCCCCGACGATAGAAAATACTGTCGCCTAATGGGACAGGAAAGAAAAGGCTTTTAATCCCCGGGCCAATAATCCACGGGCCAGTCAGCGCGAAGACAGGGGTTCGTAAAACGACCGTTCCAGCCCCGCGGCGTCGCGGGCGTCGGTGTTGAATGGCGGTTTCAGCAAACCCCGGAAATGCTTGCGCACCAGCGTTTGAAACGTCGCCTGCGGGTCGAGCTTGCCTGCTTCGCACAGATAGTTGAACCACCGCGCGCCCGCCGCAACATGTTGCTGCTCCTCGCGATAGATCATCCGCAATATGTCGGCGCTGTCATGGTCGCCCGCGCCCATTAACCTTTCGATCATGGGGGGCGTCACGTCGAGGCCTCGCGCCTCGAGGACGAGGGGCACGACGGCCAGACGAGCGAGCGCATCGTGCCGCGTTTCCTCCGCCGCCTGCCAGAGCCCGTCATGGGCCGGGAGGTCGCCATAGCATCCACCCATCGCCCGGAGCCGGGCCTGGATGGCAGCGAAGTGGCGGGCCTCGTCGTCGCCGACCTCGACCCAGTCGTCGAAGAAGGCGCGGGGCAGGGGCGTCTCTCCGACACTTCGACCCGCAAAGCGGCCTGCTATGTCGAAAGCGAGGTCGATCGCATTGAGCTCGATATGAGCAAGCGCATGGAGAAGGGCGAAGCGCCCGCGCGGTCCCTTGAAGGTCCGGCGCGGCATCTGGTTGGGCGCCAGAAGCTCTGGCCGTCCAGGGCGGTTCGGTCGGAGCGGCATCTCGCCCGGCGCGAGGGTGAGAGCGCCCGCGCGCCAGAGCCTTGCCGCCTCATGCGCGCGGCGCGCCTTCTCGTCCGCATCCGGACATTCGAGCACGGCTCGGGCGGCCTCGGCGAGCGAAGCCCCTTCGGCAATGAAGGGCGCGGTCAGGGCTTCGCTCATCTCGTCCCGATCCGTCTCTCAGAGGCTTTTCACGGCGGCGAGCACGTCGTCGGCATGGCCGTCGACCTTCACCTTCGGCCAGACCTTCGCGACGGTGCCTTTCTCGTCGATCAGGAAGGTCGTGCGGGCGATGCCCATATAGGTCCGGCCATACTGGCTCTTCTCGACCCAGACACCGTAGGCCTCCAGCATTCCGCCCGTCTCGTCGGAGAGAAGGCGGACGGTCAGGTTGTGCTTGTCTCTGAACTTGCAGTGCGCCTTGATCGAATCCTTCGAGACGCCGAGGACCACGGCATTGGCCGCTTCGAAGGCGGCTTTCTGCGCCGAAAAGGCGATGGCCTCGACGGTGCAGCCCGGCGTGTCGTCCTTGGGGTAGAAGTAGAGGACAATCTTTTTCCCTGCGAGGTCCGCCAGCGAAACGGTGCTGCCGTCATCGGCGGGCAGGAAGAAGTCGGGGGCCTTCTGGCCCTCGGCGGGAAGCGTGGAGGCAGGCGCGGCCTTGGGCGCGGCTTTGGCCTTCGGTGCCGCCTTGGCCTTGGCGGCCGGGGCTTTCGCAGCCGGTTTGGCGGCGGGTTCTGCTTTCTTCACTTCGGTCTTCTTCACAGCGGGTTTCTTCGCGGGTGCCTTTTTGGCTGTCGCCTTCTTGGCAGCAGGCTTCTTTGCCACGGGCTTCGCTGCCGCTTTCTTCGCAGGGGCCTTTTTTGCAGCGGCGGCGGGCTTGGCCTTGACCACCGGCTTCTTCGCTGCAGGGGCTTTCGCTTTCGGGGCCGCCTTGCTGGTCTTCGTCTTTACGCCGGACTTTTTAGCAGAAATCGCTTTCGCCATTAACTCGCCTCCAGTCGGATGTCTCAATTGTCGGGGCGGCACCTGCCGCCCGTCGCAGGCGCCATTTGGGGGCAAAAACACATGCTCGTAAACCGCGCCATTGGAACTCATCGCGCGGGCATCGCCAATTTGGGAGACTTCCCCCGACGCTGCGGGTAAAAGAGCGGAAGAGACCTCGTCGCGGCACTCCGTCCGTGCCCCGGATCTCATTGGAAGCCTGCCATTCGGGGACGATTCGGGTGATGCCAGACGAGCGAGAGGGACTGGGCCTTTCTTGATACGCCGGACGAGCAAGATAGCATTGGAGGTTCTGGGCGTTGCCGTTGCGGCGACGGCAGTGCTGCTTGGCGTACTCGCATGGCGCCTGTCCGGCGGACCGATCTCGCTCCCGATACTTACCGAAATCATTCAGGATAGCGCCCGCAGCGAGCTTGGCGGCGGGAAGCTGACTATCGGCGATACTGTGCTGCGCTGGCTGCCGGAGAAGCGGCAACTCGGCCTGCGACTTCTCGACGTCCATCTTGTCGGAGCGGACAAGAACGAGGTTGCGGCGGCGCCGGAAATGTCATTCCGCCTGAGCGTGCCGGCGCTTCTCATCGGGCAGATATCGCCCACCTATGTCGACTTTTATGGCGTCAGCCTGGCCATCGTGCGGCGGCCCGAGGGCATTTCGCTGGGTCTCGCCGCTGCGGGCGCCACCCCGGAAGCGAAGCCTGAGCGGGGCGAGGCTGCGGGCTTTGTGGGCCCTCTCTTCGCGGCGCTGGCGACGGACGACAAGAGCATCCCGATGCTCGCGCATCTCCGGCATGTGGGCATCGAGAACGCCACGCTGCGTCTGGTGGACGAGGTGAACGGCGCGACCTTTGAGGCGCCGAATGCAAATCTCATCCTCTATCGCGGCGATGGGGGGCTTGCCGGCCACCTCTCAGCCGATGTGCGGATCGCTGACACGACGGGGCACCTCGAACTCAACGGCGCCATGCCCATTGGCGGCAAGGCGGTGCAGGTCGATATGCGCGCGACCAACATCGTGCCGTCGGCCCTTGCCCGCGCCATGCCCGACCTCGCCGATTACATGCTCTTTGACGCGCCGCTCGACGCGAAGGGCACACTCGAAATGCGGCCCAGTGGCGACGTCGTTTCGGCGCGGCTGACCATCGACGCCGGCAAGGGCAATTTCGTTCTCCCCGCGCTTCAGCAGGCGCCGGTGGCTCTGGAGCGTGCGCGGGCGGAGCTTTCGCTCGACGCTCCTGCCCGCCGCATCGAGGTGCATGAACTCGTACTTCAGGCGGGGCCGCACAGCGCATCGCTCACAGGCCATGTCGATTATGTGCTTGGCGCCGGTCTTCATATTTCCACGGCCAAGGTGGATCTGACGGCGGGCAAGACGACGACCGACGTGCCGGGCTTTTTCCAGGGGCATTTCGAACTCGACAAGGCGCATGTCGCGGCGCTTCTCGATTTCGACAAGCGGGCGATCTCGGTCGAGGACATCACGCTCGGCATTGCGGGCGGCAAGATCACGGCGGCAGGCACCATCGAAAACGGCCCGCGCTCGCCCGCTGTGCGCATGAAGGGCGAGATTGGCTCCATTCCCGTCGACACCGTGCGCACAATCTGGCCGTTGCCGCTTTCGCCGAACGCGCGTGAATGGGTGGAGCAGAACCTGCATGGCGGCATGCTCGAAAAGGGCGACTTCGCTGTCGATGTGCCGGCCGACATGTTTGCGGATGCCGATGCGGGCATGGCGATCCCCAATGAGCGCATCAGGTTCAATTTCAACGTAAACGGGACGGATGTCGCCTATCTCGACGCCATGCCGCATATGACCGGCGTTTCCGCGCGCGGCACCTTGCAGGGCGACCGTTTTGACGCCTGGGTCTCCGCGGCGACCGTGACAGTTGCGCCCAACCGTTCCATCGCCGTCTCCAATGGCCATTTTGCCGATGGTGCACTGAGCAACAAGCACAGCATCGGCGACATCGAATTCACAGCTGATGCCGCCACGGCCGATATTCTGGCGCTGCTCGATCATGAGCCGTTGAAGCTCATTCGCGGCTTCGGCCTCGATCCCGCGACCATCGCCGGTACGGGCAAGATCAACGCGCAGCTCCGCCTGCCGCTCTCCAAGGGCGTCAAGATGGATGACGTCCAGTTCTCGGGCACGGCGCATGCCGAAAAGGTCGGCATTCCGAACATCCAGAAAGACCTGTCGATCACCGACGGCACGCTCGACATCGACGTGCAGCGCTCGGGCCTCAAGGCGAAGGGTCATGTCAGCCTCAACGGCACCTCGCCGCTCGACATCGTCTGGACGGAGAGTTTCGTCCACACCAAGGGGCCGGGCTCCATCTTCGATCTTTCGGGCAAGCTCGACGACGACGAACGCAAGGCCGTTGGCCTCGGCCTCACCGATTGGGTTTCCGGCTCGCCGGATATTCACGCAAAGCTTATCGGCTCGGGCGCAAAGATCGACAGCGCCGTCGTGCATGCAGAATTGACCCATGCGATAGCGAAGGTCAGTCAGCTCGGCTGGGAAAAGCCGAAGGGCACGCCTGCGACGGTCGATCTCAAGATCGGATTCTCACCCGACGCTTTCAGCTTTACCGATTTCGTGTTCTCTGGCGCGGGGATGAATGTCCGCGGCGCCTTTGCCATCGACAAGAAGAACCGCATTCTTTCCGCGAATGTGCCGACCGTGAAGCTCGGGCCGAGCAACGATCTTGCGATCAAGGCGCGGCGCGACGAGGGTGGGCAGCTCGTCGTCGATATCGAAGGCCCGAAGGCCGATGCGCGGGGGCTGCTCCACAACTTCATCTCCGGAACGGGCGACAAGGATGAGGCCGAAAGGGCCGCGACACGCCTCATCACGCCGGAGATGGAGCAGGACACCACATTGCGGACTGCAATCCGCGCCCGCATCGGTGAGGTGCTGGCGCAGAACGGTGAGAAGGTCACCGATCTCGATGCGCGGATTGCGCTGCTCGATGGCGACGTCTATCTGATAGATCTTCTTGCGTTGGACAAAGGACGCAGCCGGCTTTCAACCTCGATCAAGCAGGCGCCGAACCGTACACGGAATTTTTCGCTGCGTTCGAGCGATGCCGGGCTCGTATTCCGGGCGCTCGATCTCTACACCAGCGTGCAGGGCGGCGATCTGACCGTCGATGCCACGTTCGACGATACGAAGCCCGGCTCGCCGCTTTCCGGCGAGATTTCGGCGTCGAAGTTCCGCATCGTCAACGCGCCGGTTCTCGCCAGGATACTCACGCTCGGTTCGCTGACCGGCATCAGCGATACGCTGACCGGCGAGGGCATTTTCTTCGACACGCTCAAGCTTCCGTTCCGCGCGACGGGCCATCGCATCCATGTCGAGGACGCGCGCATGTCGGGCCCCGCCATAGGCCTGACCCTGAACGGCCAGGTGGACCGGTCCGCCAATGTCGCGCAGATGGAGGGAACGCTCGTTCCCGCCTATACGGTCAACTCCGTCCTTGGAAAGGTGCCTTTGCTCGGGCCGCTGATCGTAGGCCGCGAAGGCGAGGGAATTTTCGGCTTCACCTATGCGGTGAAGGGGAATATCGACGATCCGAGCGTGATCGTGAATCCGCTTTCGGCAATTGCGCCGGGATTCCTGCGGCGGATTTTCGAGTTCTCAAGCACGTTGCCGCCGGAACAGCCGTCTACTGACAAACCTGTTGATGGTGCCGCGCCAAAGCCTGCAGAAGCGGCGCCGAAACCATAATACTCGGCGCGGCCTGTCGATTTGGATTGCGGAGGTCTGCTCCGCATATAAAATTACCTGACAATCAGCAGCGCGGAAATTCGGCGCTCGGGAAATAACCAACAGCGGGAAAACCGCGGCCTACCTTGCGCGCCTCCTGCCCCCACGAGGCGCGAATAAGCCCTCTCCCTGACCGGAGAGGGCTTTTTCTTTTGTGCGTTCGATGTGCGTCTCAGGCCTTCGGCTTCAGCAGAACATGCTTTTTCTGTCCGACCGAAACTTTCACGACCTTCTGTTCAGTGAGATCGGCGACCGTGATGATCGACTTCTCGTCGGTCACCTGCTTGTCGTTGATCTTCACGCCGCCGCCCTTGATGAGGCGGCGCACTTCGCCGTTCGATGCGGCAAGGCCAGCGGCGACGACGGCGCTCAGCACGCCGATGCCGGCACCGAAATCGACTTCGACGGTCGGCATGTCGGCACTGATGCCGCCTTGCTCGAAAGCGGTGCGCGCGGCACTCGCCGCCTTTTCCGCTTCCCCGCGGCCATGGAGCATGGCGGTCGCTTCGGTGGCGAGAATCTTCTTCGCCTCGTTGAGTTCCGCGCCTTCGAGCTTTCCAAGGCGGGAGATCTCACCGAGCGGCAATTCGGTGAAGAGCTTCAGGAAGCGCTCGACATCGGCGTCTTCGGTGTTGCGCCAGAACTGCCAGTAGTCGAAGGGCGAACGCATGTCGGCATTGAGCCAGACGGCGCCGGCGGCGGTCTTGCCCATCTTCGCGCCGGAGGCCGTGGTGATGAGCGGGCAGGTGACGGCGAAGAGATCGAGGTTCGCCGCGCGGCGTCCCAGTTCCAGCCCGTTGACGATATTGCCCCACTGGTCCGAACCGCCCATCTGCAGGCGGCAGCCATATCGCTTGCCCAGCTCCACGAAGTCATAGGCCTGCAGGATCATGTAGTTGAATTCGAGGAAGGAGAGCGGCTGCTCGCGGTCGAGGCGCAGCTTCACGCTGTCGAAGGAGAGCATGCGGTTGACCGAGAAGTGCCGGCCATAGTCGCGCAGGAAGGAGATGTATTCGAGCTTCTCCAGCCATTCGGCATTGTTGACCATCACCGCATCCGTCGGCCCGTCGCCGAAGGTGAGGAAGCTCGTGAAGGCGGTCTTGATCGAG
>JAJXZC010000074.1 GCA_021780275.1 Pseudomonadota bacterium | reverse complement strand
TTCTAGATTGTCGGCGAACAGAGAGGCATAGACCGGAAACTCCGGCGCGAGGGTTGGACGAAGCCGAACGATGTCCGGCAGGGCCAGAGTGCGTGTGACGCACTCCGCGAGTTCGACTGGCGAGAGACCCTTGGCTGGGTCATCGACGACGGGTTTTCCGATCGCAACGACGAGGGCGCGCGCTCGCTCAGTTAAAGCCGTCGCGGTGTCGGCGGTTTCGCCGGTCAGCACTTCCTCGAGGAGCTTGTGTAGGATGAGGCCGCGTTCACGCCCACCCTGGATCGCGACCGGGACTTCGGCGCTGCTCGGCTGATCAGAATCGCTCGACGCCCACACCTCCACCGCTTCGGGCTGGAGCAGAAGTCCCGGGCTGTTTTCGTCACGGCTGGGGGCCAACCAGAGCAGGCGGCGGTGACGGTCGGCGATCGCGGCAGCCTCTTCGGCAAATTTCTCGCGGGTCTGCAGTTTAGGTTGAACCGCCGCCGCTGCGCCCATGTCGGCCGGGAGGTGCGAAAGATCTAGTGCTGGCAGATCAGCGAGCGACAGATCCAAAAGCGAGATCCAGGCTGACTTCGACGGCGCGACGTCGAGCCGTGGCAGGACCAGCAGTTCGCGCGCCCTGGTGGCGGCGACATACCAGAGCCGGATCCGCTCGCGGTCGAGCTCGGCTTTCTCGGCATCGCGGGCTTCGTCATATCCAACTGGATGAACGCCGAAGACGGGGCAATAGAAGATGTCGTTGTCACGGTCGGTAACCGCGCTTTCCGGCGCCATGATCCCCGTCATCGTGTTCACCGGCACGACGATCGGCCATTCGAGGCCCTTGGCGGCGTGCATGGTGTAGAGTGCAACGGCTTCTTCCTGGGCGTCGGGTCGACCTTCGACCGCGCGCGACTCATCGGTCCACGCGGCTGTGATTGTCTCTGCGAAAGCGCGTAGGCCCCGAACCGCATAGGCCGTCGTCAGGCTCAGATAGAGATCGACATTGGCCAGCGCGCGCTCAGCCTGCCCATGATGACGTTCCAGCAGGATCGGGCGCACCCGCATCACATCGACCGCTTGAGACAATAGATCGTGGGGCGTGGTGCTGTTCGTCCGACGATAAAGCGTTTGCAGCTTCTCGATGGTCGCCCGCGCCAGCGGGTTTGCAATGCCGCTGGCATCCACACCAAGATCGAGTCGGGGCAGCATGTCTGGATAGTCTTCCGAACGCGGCAGCGCCCAGATGATGTCGAGCAACTCCTCCTCTGTCAGTCCGACGAGCGGACCGCGCAGCAGCGCCCCCAAGGCAAGAGTGTCGCGGCGGTCGGCCAGCACACGGGTCAGAGCGATGAGGTCTTGGATCTCCTGACGGCGAAAGAGGCCCTTGCCCGCCTGTGTCGCGACCGGGATGCCGCGACGTTCGAGCGCCTCTTCATAGCGCCACAGATCGCTACCTGTGGGCGCGAGAAGAGCAATGTCGCCCGGCCGGCAGATGCGGCTGACACCGCTGCGGCGATCAATGAGCATTTCGCTACCGATCAGCCGGACGCACATTTCGGCGACGGCGTCGGCTTCAGCGTCGCGCTGCTGTTCGGCTGTGGCCTTGCCGTTCTCGTCGGCGACGGCGACGTCGAGGGCGGCGACGCACGGCGCATCGCCACGATCAGCATGGAACGGATCGAGCGCTGTGAAGCCAGGTTGCCCGTCGCTCGAGAGCAACGCTTCAAAACGCTCGTTCACATAAGTGAGAATGGGCGCACAGGAGCGGAAGTTGGTTGAGATCGACAGGACGCTGTCGGGATCCTGCGCGAGAAATGCATCACGCGCTCGCACATAGGCGCTGACGTCGGCTCCGCGGAACCGATAGATCGCCTGCTTGGGGTCGCCGACCAGGAACAGCGCGCCAGGGCGGATGCGGAAAGCGGCCCAGTCGTCCGTCGCACCTTCAGCCGGTGGCTCGCCGCACAGGCGCCAGAAGATTTCCGTCTGAAGCGGATCAGTATCCTGGAACTCATCCACAAGGACATGGGCAAAGCGGCCCGCGAGGGAGCGACGAACGTTGTCATGGTCACGCAATAGGCCGCGGGCGGCAAAGATCAGGTCGTCGAAATCGAGCAAGGCGGCCGAGCGCTTGTGGTCACGGAAGCGCTGTAGAACTGGCTGCACCTGGACGATCACGTCAGACAACACACGGCTGGCGATATTTTGGACCATTTGCCTCCAAGCTTCGCAGCACGTGGCGTAGTGGCCTTCGGCCGCTGTGTTGAGGCGCTCCCCGTCCGCCTTGGCCAAGCCTTCGCGCTTGGCCGCTTCGGCCCATTTGCCTTTTTTCTTATATGCGGAAAACGTACCGCTCTTGGTGCAAAGGTCATGGTGTGGCCGCGACACCAATAAGCGTACCAAACCCACAGGGGTCTCCGCGGTCGGGCCAGCGTCAATCTCCCGCGCCATTTCCGAGAAGCGTTGGGCGATTGCGACCGTCTCTGGCTCGACCGCCGGCGCCGTGCGGATGAACGCGGCGAACACGTCGGCAGCGTCGCGGAAAGCCTGAAGGTGGAGCGCCAGCGGCGATACTGGCTGGGCCGACACCGTGCGCCGGCGGCGCAGGTTCGCGACAATTTTATGGATCAGTCCGACAGTTTCGCCAGGATCCTGAAGAACCATTTCAGCGATGATCCCGCCTTCACCTCCCGACAGTTGCTCGCGCAGCCAGGTGTCCACAATCTCGACAAAGGCGAGGTCAGCCTGGTTGCGATCCATCACGCTCGCACCCGGATCAATATCAGCCTCGACCGGATAGGGCTTGATCAGGCGCTGGCAGAAGCCGTGGATGGTCGAACAGGTGATCTCGTCGATCGACGCGCTCGCCGCCAAGAGATGCGCTTGCTGAACTTCTGACAGGCCGGCAGGC
>JAJXZC010000415.1 GCA_021780275.1 Pseudomonadota bacterium | reverse complement strand
CCCCCGCGTGCCGGCGCGCCGCTGGGGCCAGCCGGCCGACTTCGGCGGCGTCGCGGTTTATCTCGCGTCGGACGCCTCGTCCTATCACTCGGGCGACACTTTCGTCATCGACGGCGCCTACTCGATCTTCTGATCTTGGCGGTGCCTCATGCGGCCCGGCTCATGCATCCCTCTCCTTCCGACCGGAGGATTCCGGCGGAAGGAGAGAAATGCGACGCGGAATGACACGGATCATGTCCATAATCGGGACAGGGCGACGTGCGAGCATTGGCTTGATGCTGGCGGCGATGCTGGCGCTTGCGCCGGTTAACGCCCATGCCGACAGCTTCCAGAACGGACTGATGCGGCTCGCGGAAATCCTCGGCTCCATCCATCATCTGCGCAATATTTGCGGCGCCAACGACGGGCCGCTGTGGCGCAACAAGATGATCGACATGATGAACGCGGCGGACCTCACCCCGCCCGACCGCAAGAAAATCATCACGCATTTCAACGACGCCTATTACAGCGCCCGCACACATTACCCCGACTGCAGCAATGATGCGGCGCGCAAGGCGAACCAGCTTTTCGACGAGGGTTACCGCCTCGCCAAGCAGCTTTCGAGCGACCGGAAAAGCTCGGCTTCTCTCTTCTGATCGCGACAATTTGGCTCCAATAAGGGCTGCATTGCAGGCAATTCCTGCATTGCGGATTAACCTTTCTTTATGAAATTGGAGACAGGCGCGCTCTTTATGATACAAAGGCTCTAAATAGGCGCTTCCGGGCAGGCGGTCGATTCGACCGTCGTGAAGCGGCCAAACGAGCTTTCCCCTGTGGGTACGTCTTTCAGGGGTAGAATTGAGGGCATAATGGCCGATTATGATGTGCCGGGCGATCCGATTTCAGACGTCATGGATGACGAAGCGCTGGATGCGCTGACACCCGACGAGACGGATCAACGCCGCATGGCGCTCCAGAGCATTCTGGATGCCTGGGACGATGCGCTGGCCGAAGGCGTGGGCGCTGACATTCTCGCCACCACTGCCATCTTTGCCGCCCTTTCCGACATGGTCGAAGCCTATGGCGAGGAAGCTGTCGCCGAAATGGCCTCGGGCCTTGCCGACCGCGTGCGTCAGGGCGAGTTCACGCTCAACCGCGTCATGAACTGACGGGCTTGCCGCCCGTTCGGATCACGATCTCATCAGACTCTTGATGCGGTATCCCCGAGGGGTTTTGCGATGAAGTCAGGCGATCTTGATTTCTACCGCCACAACGGCGCAATGGCCGCGCCCGGCAAATACCAAAATCTCTTCGATGCCCTGCCCGACGATGTTGCCGGTCTTGCGCGTATCGTGCCCGGGTTGATGCTGCACCAACATCTATCTCCACTCTACGGCCAGACGTTGACACCGGAACGCCATGCGCAGGCACAAATGCGTTCGCTTGAAGGCATGCTGGCGCAGATCGTGGAGATCGATCCGCGACCCTTGAACGAAGAACGGTCGCTCGACAAACGGATCATCGGTGTCTGCCGCCACTTTACATTGCTCATGGTCGCGATGTTGCGCGCCAAGGGATATGCAGCACGGTCGCGCTGCGGCTTTGCCACCTATTTCGAGCCCGGCAAATTCGTCGATCATTGGGTCGCGGAATATTGGCTCGAAGGCGACAAGCACTGGGTGATGATCGACGCGCAACTCGACGACGTGCTGAAGGCGCGCTTCAAATTCGATTTCGATCCGCTCGACGTGCCGCGCGACCGCTTTATCGTGGCGGGCAATGCCTGGCATATGGCACGCGAAGGCGGAACTAATCCCGATCTCTTCGGCATCATGACTTTCACAGGTCACTGGTTCATCGCGGGCAATGTGATCCGCGACATTGCCGCGCTCAACAAGATGGAGATGCTGCCCTGGGATGTCTGGGGCGCAATGCCGGAATTCGGCAAGCCTGTACCGGAAGACAAATGCGCAATCTTCGACCGGCTCGCCGCGCCGACGCGCGATCCCGATACGCCACTCGACCGGCTCCGCGCGCTCTATGACGAAGCACGCGTGCCGGAAGAGGTCTTCAATTCGGTGACGGGAAAGATCGAGACGGTCTAGATCATCACTTCGATGAGACGCGGACCTTTTGCCTTGAGCGCGGACTTGTAGGCGTCGATCAATTCTTCGCAGGTTGTGACGCGCACGCTTTCGACGCCCATGCCGGAGCCGAGCTGCACCCAGTTGAGTTCCGGGTTGTGCAGGTCGAGCATCGACAGGGCCTTAGGGCCAGGGTTTTCTGCACCGACGCGCATCAGCTCGATATTCAAAATCGCATAGGAATTATTGGCGAAGATGACGTTGACGACGTCGAGCTTTTCGCGCGCCTGCGTCCAGAGCGATTGCAGCGTATACATCGCACCGCCATCGCCATGCAGGCAGACGACCTTGCGGTCGGGACAGGCGACAGCTGCGCCGGTCGCAACGGGAAGCCCCTGCCCGATCGCGCCGCCGGTGAGCGAGAGATGATCGTGCGGCGCGGCGGTGGCGGTGGCGATCTGCGAGCCGAGGCCGGAGGTCGCCGCTTCATCCGAGATGATCGCGCCTTCGGGAAGGAAATGCGCAATGATGGCGCCTGCCGAGAACTGATCGAGCTTGCCGCTCGGCAGATCAGGCAATTTCAGCGGCGCGACATGCGCGGGCTCCTTCGGTGCGCCGAGAGCATCTGCGAGTGCTTCGAGCGCCTGCACACCGTCTTCATGAGCTTGAGCGAGATAATGGATTGCCGCAGTCTCCGGCGTGCACCAGCTCGGCTTGCCGGGATAGGCGAAGAAGGAGACCGGCGGCTTGGTGCCGACGAGGATCAGTTCTTCGACTTCGGCGAAAGTCTCGACGATCTGTTCGGCGAAATAGGGAATGCGCTCGACCATGAC
>JAJXZC010000795.1 GCA_021780275.1 Pseudomonadota bacterium | reverse complement strand
TTGGCGAGATCACCAGCGGCGGCTATGGGCCGACCGTCGGCGGCCCCATTGCGATGGGCTATGTCGAAACAGCCTTCGCCAAGGTCGGAACGGAAGTTGAGTTGATGGTGAGAGGCAAGGGTCGTCCGGCAAAGATCGTCGCGATGCCCTTTGTCGAAAAGCGTTTTCACCGCCCTGCAAAAAACTAATCGATATTTTCAGAGAGACGAGGATACCAGATGAGCGAAATACGTTTTACCGATCAGCACGAATGGGTGCGCGTCGATGGGGATACGGCGACGATCGGCATTACCGATTACGCCCAGGAGCAGCTTGGCGACGTTGTCTATGTCGAACTTCCCGAAGTCGGCAAGGCTTTGGCAGCGGGTGATGAAGCCGCCGTCGTCGAAAGCGTCAAGGCGGCAAGCGAAGTCTATGCCCCCGTCTCCGGCGAGATTGTCGAAGTAAACGGCGACCTCGAAGGCGCGCCGGGCGGCGTCAACGAAGATGCGATGGGGCGCGGCTGGTTCGTGAAGATGAAGCTTTCCGACAGCAGCGAACTCGCAAAGCTGATGGATGAAGATGCCTACAAGGCCTTTGTCGAAGGCCTCGCCTGACAATCTCGTGTCGGCACCGGTCTGAGATCGGTGCCGATGCGTATGAAATGAAGTTGCACGAATTTATTTTGGAAATTTGGCCATGCGCTATTTGCCCCTGACGGATACCGACCGCCGCGACATGCTCGGTGTGATCGGCACCAAATCGGTTGACGATCTTTTTCGCGACGTTCCTGAAAAGGCGCGACGAGAAGGGCTTGTCGATCTGCCGAAACGTCAGGGCGAACTCGAAGTCGAGCGGGCGCTCAACAAGATGGCGGCAAAGAATGTCCCCGCCGGTTCCGTGCCCTTCTTCGTCGGCGCGGGCGCCTATCGCCATCATGTTCCGGCCACCGTCGATCATCTGATCCAGCGTTCGGAGTTCCTGACCTCCTACACGCCCTATCAGCCGGAAATCACGCAAGGCACGCTGCAATATCTCTTCGAGTTCCAGACACAGGTTGCCATGCTCACTGGCATGGATGTGGCAAATGCCTCCATGTATGACGGCTCGACCGCCTGCGGCGAAGCTGTGCTCATGGCGCATCGCGTCACGAAGCGCAGAAAGGCCGTGCTGTCGGGCACGCTCCATCCGCAGTATCGCGCCGTGGTGGAAAACCTTTCCGAGTTTGCCAATGACGTTGTCGAGGCCTTGCCTCCCGCCATTCCCGGCACGACCGAGGATATCATTTCGCGCATTTGCGACGACACAAGCTGCGTCGTCGTGCAGTCGCCGAGTTTCTATGGCGACCTCATCGACCTCCGCGCAATCGCCGATGCGGCGCACGCCAAGGGCGCATTGCTGATTGCTGTGGTCACTGAAATCGTCTCGCTTGGCCTCGTCACACCGCCCGGTGAAATGGGCGCGGACATCGTCGTCGGCGAAGGTCAGTCGATTGGCAATGGCCTCAACTTCGGCGGACCCTATGTCGGTCTCTTCGCGACGAAATCGAAATATGTGCGCCAGATGCCTGGTCGTCTCTGCGGCGAAACAGTGGACGCCACCGGCGCGCGCGGTTTCGTGCTGACGCTTTCGACGCGCGAGCAGCACATCCGCCGCGAGAAGGCGACCTCCAACATCTGCACCAACTCGGGCCTCTGCTCTCTGGCTTTCACCATCCATCTTTCGCTATTGGGCGAGGAAGGCTTCACGCGCCTCGCACGTATCAATCACGCGAATGCGGTGAAACTCGCCGATGGTCTCGCAGGTGTCAAAGGCGTGGAAGTCCTGAACGACAGCTTCTTCAATGAATTCACGATCCGCCTGCCGCGCAATGCCGCAGGCATCGTCGATCAACTGGCGGACAAGGACGTCATCGGCGGCGTGCCCGTCAGTCGTCTCATTCCAGACGATCCTTCCGTCGAGAATTTGCTGATCGTCGCTTCCACGGAAATCAATACGGATGCAGACCGCGCCGCCTTTGTCGCCGCGCTCAAGGAGGTGCTGTGATGTCGGGCATGAACAATCAGGGCCGTCCCACCGGAGCGGGCGAAGCATCATCGGGCAGCGCCATCGAAACCTACACGGGCAATCGTGGTCTGCGCCTCGAAGAGCCGTTGATTTTCGAACTGGACAATCCCGGCGCTTGCGGCGTTGACCTCGACGAGCCGGATGCTGTTGCTCCGCGCCTCGGCGGCCTGGTGCGCAAGGGCAAGATTGGCCTTCCCGGCATTTCCGAGCCTGACGTCATGCGCCACTACGTGCGCCTGTCCCGCAAGAATTATTCGATTGATGCGGGGCTTTATCCGCTCGGCTCCTGCACGATGAAACACAACCCCCGCCTCAACGAAAAGATGGCGCGGGTCGCGGGCTTCTCCGACGTTCATCCCCTGCAGCCGCAAAAGACGGTGCAGGGCGCCCTCGAACTGATCGATACGCTCGCGCATTGGCTGAAGGAACTCACCGGTCTTCCGGCAGTCGCCATGTCGCCCAAGGCGGGCGCGCATGGCGAGCTTTGCGGCATGATGGCGATCCGCGCCGCGCTCGAAGCGCGTGGCGAAGGGGCGACCCGCACCCGTGTGCTGGTGCCTGAATCGGCTCATGGCACAAACCCCGCGACCGCTGCCTTGCTCGGCTACAAGGTTGACGCCATTCCGGCGACGGAAGACGGCCGCGTCGATCTCTCCGCTTTCAAGGCGAAGCTCGGGCCTGACGTTGCAGCGATCATGCTGACGAACCCCAACACATGCGGTCTCTTCGAGCGTGACATCATCGCGATCGCCGATGCCGTGCATGAAGCGGGCGCCTATTTCTACTGCGACGGCGCGAACTTCAACGCCATCGTTGGTCGTGTACGTCCGGGTGATCTCGGCGTCGACGCC
>JAJXZC010000388.1 GCA_021780275.1 Pseudomonadota bacterium | reverse complement strand
GTCCGACCAGTGAATAAGCTTGTGCCGGTCTTCCTGCGGCACGTCGAACAATGTGGCGAGCGTGCGGCCCGTCAGCTCGACCGATACCTGGCGCACCCAGTTGAATTCCTCGCCGCGCGGAAGGCCGTCAAGGATGAGACCGGCGCGCTCGCGGATGAGGGGTTCGAGATTGGCGAGGCTCTGCGGTGTGAACATGGGCTGCACGGCCTTGCGCTGTCCGTCGTGTTTGGGCGGGTCTTCCATGATGAAACTGGGCAGGTAGGTCAGAGGATCGGGATCACCTTCGATGCGCTGTCCGCCGAGCCGGATGCCGCCATTGCGAATGTCGGACGAGAATATCCGGTGGTTCGTGTCGACATGCATGATGTCTTCGTACCGGGTCACGGACCAATAGCGGCCATAGGGACCGCTTTCCGACAGGTGGACGGGGTCTTCCTTCCGCAGCCGCTCGAAATAGCGAAGCGCCTTGTTGGCGGCGAAGAGATCGTCATGAGCGGGGTCGAGTTCGTCGAGCGGGATGTCATAGGGGTCCCGGTTGACGTCGATCTTCCACCTGGCGGCGGTTTCGGCGTTCTTGCGCGTGTAGTCCTGCCGGACGTTCTGCTCGCTGTCGGTCATGGGCGATCTCCTCGGAATATCCCGGCCCATCATGTCACAAGACTGCGGGGACAAGGGAGATGCAAGTTCTGAGCGTTGACACAGGGTCAGACGCCCGTCGCTGGGCGCCTGGCCGGCCCGAGATCATTCCCGAAGCACGAGGTCTTCCGGCAGGAGCTGGCGCGCCCTGGTTCTGTATGAACCGTAAGGCGGAAAATTCCCTCCCGCTTCGTCCCGCGAAAGGTATTGGCAAAATGCCGAAGTCTCGTCCTTCGAAAGAAAGGCATTTGGCGGCAGTGAGGCGACGCGCCTGCGCGTTTCTTCGTATTCATCCGGCGTCACCGTCGCGAAAAACGACGACAGGGCCGCTTCGAAGGGCGCCGGAAACGTCCAGCCGGCGCGAAGTTCCTCGATCTTGCGTCCGACCTCGAAATCGCGCGCCGCGAGGCAGGGCAGGCCGAGATACCCCGCCTCATACAAGCGGCAAGGCAGGAGCCAGCGCGAATTGCCGTCGATATTCTCGAGGTCGAGCGCCCAGACAAAATCCGTGTCGCGATAGATGTCCGCGAGATCGCGCGGCGACACGTACTCACCGCAATAGAGCATGTTCTCCTGTTCGGCGACGGCGGCCTGGAACTCAAGCGGGTCCACGGTCGTCAGGACGCCATGGAACTTGAAAAGGACCTCGTCTTCAAATCTCCGCGCGAGCCTCCTTATGAGATCGAAGGTTCTCTGGCCGCGAATGAGGCCGGCATAGCTCACGACCCATCTGTATTTGCGCGCCTGTGGCGACTTCCGATCCGCCAGCGTCGGGAGGTTCTTCCGCACGGCGCTCATGGCTGTGGCGGCCTGGGCATCCAGCTTGTTTTCGAGGAGAAACCAGTCGCCGCGATAGACCTGCATCGGTTCGAAATAATTTCTTATGAAGCCTGGTGAGGAGACAACGAGTAGGGAAACGCGCTTGAGCAGGAGCCGTTCGATGAAGCGGAGAAGGCGCGCACGCCAATCCTCGCCACTGAGCGTCGGCTGAATGTCGAGCACTTCATAGGTGATCGGCGCGCGGGACCGGACAAGCGCGCGGGCGATGAAGGCGAGCATCAGCTGGTCGATATTCCGCGCGTAAAAGCGCGAGGCCCGCTTCAGCCTGTCCCGCCAGCCTGTCAGAATGATCGTTGCGCGCAAAAGCCACATGGCGCGCTGCAGGTAGCTTCGATCCCGCGTTTCGCCGAGTTCGACATAGGGCCATTGAGGTCTGAAGTGACGATTATAGCGCGCACGGCGGAAGCCGAAGACGACCACGGAAAATCCGCTGTCGATGAACATGTCGGCCCGCTTGATCGTGCTGACATCCGTGATGTCGGGGGAAAAGAAAGCGATGTCCGGATCGGCTCCCTCGTGCAACGTCATGGACAGGCCTCGCGACGATATTCCAGTAAGGTTGGAGAGAGCCGCCGGAAGACAGTGCTTCCGGCAACTCTCCGATCGATCGGACCGGGCATCACTCAGGGCCAGGCGCTCCCGCACGTGACCATTGCGCGGTCGGACACGGCCTTTTTCCCGACGCGGCGGACCTAGCCTGCCGTCTGGCTCGCGAGCAGGACCATGAGAACGAGCGGGCGCGCCGAAGCGCGGTCCTCGATTCTGTCGCCGGCATCGTCGCCAGGGGCTGGCGTGTCCGGCGCCCGCCAGCGGTAGCCGAAGCCGCGGTGGTTTTCGATCGCGGCAAAGCTCTCGTCCACGGCGTGGAATTTTTGCCGGATGCGCTTGATGAGGGAGCGCACGTTGATCTGGTAGCCGTTGGCCCCGTCGCCGGCACAGAAGCCCTCACCGTGAACCACGTCGTAGATTTCGCGATATGTCAGATTCTCGCCGATGCGCCGGGCGAACAGGCTGACAATGTTGAACTCCGTGATCGTGAGGTTCACCGACCGCCCTTTCCAGAAGGCGTCGCAGGTCTTGTAATCGAGGCGAAGGTGACCGAGCGAGGGTGCCGCGGGGGACAACTCCGCTTCCGGCCCCTGCTCGCGGATCGCGGACGCGTGGCCGAGCGTGCCGCCGAGTTCATTCAGTTTGTCCAGCATGGCGAAGCTGTCGGAGTCGAGCGCGTAGGGACCCATCAGAAAAACATCGCTTGCTTCGCCGCCCTCAAACGCTTCGACGAAAAAATTTTTCTGTCCGGTGTCGCTGCCGCGCAGGGCCTTGACGATCGACGAGGCCGCGACGTTGACGGCGGGAAGAGGTTCGTTCGTCGAGAGATTCGGCTTGTCGCGCCATGTTGAAATCGGGGCGTGTTGTAACGGGCG
>JAJXZC010000806.1 GCA_021780275.1 Pseudomonadota bacterium | reverse complement strand
GCGAATCTTCACCTCGCGGATTTCCTTGCCGTCCACCACCGGGTAGCGCCGCGCCTTGAGGAACCACAGGATGCGGCCCTCCTCCTTGGCGAGGATCTTCTTTTCACAGAGGCGCTCCAGCGCCATCTCGCGGACCTGAGTGCCGTAGAAGACGAGCTGGTCGATGAGCTTCGCGGCGCTGAGGTCGAAGTCGGGCGCGGCGATCTGGCTGAGGATGAGATCGACGCAAGCCTCGCCGGTGGGCGTCTTGTCGACGATCCAGATGCGGTCGAGGTCGCTGTCGATGCGATTCTCGAGGGCGAGCTCCATGATGGCGGCGCCGATGAAGCCGGCACTGACTGCCTCATGGGGAATATCCACGAAGCCGCCTTCCTCGTCCTTGACCGTCAGTAGCAGGAATTCCTCAGGTACTGTCAGCATTTATCCCGCTCCCCATGTGCGCCCAAGTGCCGGATATTACGAGGCCCCCGGAGGGTGTCAACGTGGAACTCGGCAGTGGATCGGGACGGAAAGGGCGGCGGAATGCTTCCACTATGTGATGATGTTGTCGCATAAAGGCGCATACTCGACCTGCCGAAGCGCGGCTTGACGGGGTGGGGCAGGATGTTAAGAGACATCGGGTCCATTACGGCGCTGGAGGGCTGACGGTGGCCCGGACCTCTTTTAGTGGAGCGGTTTTCTTGTCGGACAAGATCGAAATGACGCTCCGTAACGACATCTCGGAGGTCGGGCGCGTACTGGACGCCATCGAGGCCTTCGGCGAGGCGCATGGCCTGTCGCCCAAGGCGATTTTCAGGCTCAACCTGGCGCTCGACGAACTCATCACGAATATTGTCTCCTACGCATTTGAAGGCCATTCTGACAGCCATATCGAATTGACGGTGGAGCTGAAGGATGGCGTTATCGACGCGCTGCTGATCGACAACGGCAAGCCGTTCAATCCGGTCGAGGCGGAACTTCCCGAGCTTGGCGAGGGGCTGGAGGAGCGACGGATCGGAGGCTTGGGGATCAAGCTCGTCCGGACTCACATGGACCGGCTCGACTATTGCCGCGAGGGTGGGTTCAACCGGCTAAAGATGCAGATGAATGTGAATACGGCCGGCTGACGGCAAAAGGTGGGATGAAGCAATGATCGAAATGAGCCATGAGATCCGGGGTGATGTCCTGATCCTCCGCCCTGCGAAGCGGATCGACAGCAGCACGGCCAAATCCTTCGAGGAGCAGGCCAATGAACTGGTCGATGCCGGCCCCAAGAAAGTCGTCATCGACTTTTCGGCGGTCGAGTACATCAGTTCGGCGGGCCTGCGCGTCGTTCTCACCACGGCCAAGCGCGCCAAGTCGGCCGGTGGCGCGCTGACGCTGAGCGGCGTCAGCAGCAATGTGAAGGAAGTCTTCGACGTGAGCGGCTTTGCTGCGATCTTCGGCATGCACGATACGCCTGAAGAGGCGGTTGCCGCGCTGAAGGGCTGAAAGAGCGGCCAGTGCCGATGTCACGATTTCGTTACAGTGCGCTCATAACTTGCGGCACACGAAACAGCCTCACCGGGTAATCAAATGACCGATAGCTCCGCGTTCCACACCATCAAGCTGTCCGGCCGCCTCGATACGAGCCGCGTCGGCGAACTTGAGACACGCTTTTACGCGGAAGTGGGCGCGATCAAGAAAGCGGGCGACGTGGCCTTGCTGGATCTTTCGGCCGTCGAGTTTCTCTCCTCGCTGGGTATCCGCTTGCTGGTGACGGCGGGCAAGACGCTCACACAGCGTCACGTGAAACTCGGCGTCATCGCTCCCGCCTCGGAGGACGTGCTCCACGCTCTGGAGACGAGCGGCCTTACCCAGATCTTCAGCTTTTTCGATAGCGAAGAAGCGGCGCGCGCCGCGCTCTGATCGCAGCCTCTTCCAGAGAAGGCTTACCCATGTCCGATGGCGTCACCGACAATCGCGCGCGCAACCGCTTTGAGCTCATTGTCGAGGGTATCACCGCCCATATCGATTATGAGCGAAAGTCGGATCGCATCGTTCTCATCCATACGATCGTGCCCGATGCGCTGGGCGGGAAGGGCGTCGGCTCGCGGCTGGTCAAAGGGGCGCTTGCCATGATCCGCGCCGAGGGCTTGAAGCTTGTGCCGCAGTGCCCCTTCGTCGCCGCCTATATCGACAAGCACCCGGAATATCGCGATCTCGTCGCCTGACGTCTATTTGAGCGGCAGGCTGGTATCCGCGCTCATCGCTTTCAGAACGCTTTCGAGATAGCGCCCCATGCGGGCGAAGCCGTCATCCGTCAGCTCGACGAAGACGCGCCGACCGTCATTCTCATCCTTGATGCGGACCGCGAGCCCGCTGCCGACGAGGTCGCCGATCCGGCGCAACGCCGTGGTGGCCGGCACGTTGGCGGCAATGCACAGGCTCGAAACCGAGATGCGCTTGCCCGCGAGGCGCGCATGGGTGAGGTCGAGCAGCATGTCCCAGGCGGGGTCGGCGAAGAGCCCGGTCGGGAAGAACTTCATGCGGGCATTGTAGAGGTCGAGAAGCATGCGGGCCCGGTGCCGGGTCAGCGCGCCCTCATGCGGCGCTGCGGAGGCGGCTTGCGGAAGGGGGCGGGCGGCCCAGTTCTGGCGGTCGTCGGTCAAGGCCTGCATGGACATAATACAATCTCCGGTTGAGTTCGGCCCGCGCCCGTTTCGCGGGAATGCTGGATTATTTGCGTAAGCGGTGTTCGCGAATCGTCAATCTCTACAACCATAGTGACACATATAACCGTTAACACAACTATAACGAGCTTAATAAGTTTGGAATGCTCGCATTCCGTGTGGGGGGTATTTCGCACCGTGCGGCGCGGGTTCAGTCCTTGCCGGTTCACCGACGCGAAGGGGGCGAAACATGCCTGAACGACGAATTGCGT
>JAJXZC010000283.1 GCA_021780275.1 Pseudomonadota bacterium | reverse complement strand
CGGCCCGCTTCATTCAAGCCAGGCATTATTCACGGCGATTACCACCTCGCCAATGTGATGTATCGCTTCGATGGGCCGGAGCTTGCCGCCATCGTCGACTGGGAACTCACGACCATCGGCGATCCGCTGCTCGATCTTGGCTGGCTCATGGCGACATGGCCGGATGGCGAGGGACGGGGTAGCACCGGTTCTGTCGGCGTTCAGCCTTGGGACGGATTCCCGACCGCGCAGGAACTCGTCGCGCGTTATGCCGAGGGTTCGTCCCGCGATCTTTCCGCCATCGAATGGTATGCCGTGCTCGCCTGCTACAAGCTCGGCATTATCCTGGAAGGCACCAACGCGCGGGCGGCGGCCGGAAAGGCGCCGAAGGAGACGGGAGACATGCTCCACGCCTCGACCATCGGCCTTTTCCGCAGGGCGCTGGGCTGGATCGGCGGATAGCTGGCCCAAAGCGTTCCTTGCCTGGCATCGCGCTGACAAATTGTCTTCGCCAGACGTTGATTGATCCGGCGCATCTCTGACAGACTTTCCTCAACAAGAAATCTGACAGGGAGGGAACCATGACGCTCAAGACAAAGGCGCAGTACGTCGAAAGTTTGAAGGACGGACGCGAAAACTTCTGGAACGGGGAACGCATCGACGACATCACGACGCATCCGCGCTTCCGCGTTCCGATTGAAGTTGCCGCCGGCGATTACGACTACGCCAATCCCGAGCGCAGCGACATCATCACCTATCGGACGGAGGAGGGCGAGCTTGCCCATCGCGTCTATCAGGTGCCGCGTTCGGCGGAAGATCTGACGAAGCGCATGGAGCTTCTGCGCAACATGTCGATCGTTGGCGGCGTCACGGGCGTTTTCATGGCGCTCCTTCAGATTGTCGATCCGCTGCGAAAGGTGAACCCGCAATTTGCCGACAACATCGAGCGCATGTACCGGTTCGCGCGCGACAACGACCTGCGCGCCGCCGAGGTTATCACCGATGCAAAGGGCGACCGTTCGCGCAAGGCGCATGAGCAGGACGATCCGGACCTCTATCTGCGTATCGTCGAGCGCAACAAGGATGGAATTATCGTTCGCGGCGCGAAGCTCCATATCTCCGCGGCGGCCCTGGTTCACGAACTCGTCGTGATGCCGACCAAGGCGATGAGCGAGGATGAAAAGGATTACGCAGTCGCCTTCTCGATCCCTGTGAACAGCAAGGGCGTGAAGATCATCAATCGCTCCTTCGCCGCGCCGGAACTGAACCCTTTCGATTATCCCGCCTCGGCGCATCATTCCATGCCGGAGGGATTCATCGTCTTCGACGATGTCTTCGTGCCGTGGGAGCGCGTGTTCCTCGCGGGCGAGTGGCAGCTTTCAGGGGCCTTCGCCGGTGCGCTCGGGCTCTGGGAGCGGACGGGCGGGCTCGTCGACGCGGTGGAGAGTTCGCAGGTCATGGTGGGTCTCGCCCAGCTGGTTTCCGAACAGCAGGGCAAGGGCAAGAAGCCGGAAGCACAGAACGGTATTGCCGAACTCATCTGCTATGCGGAAATGCTTCGTATGGGACTCGATGATGCTTGCCGGAACTTCGAGCGCACACCTTCGGGCATGGTTCATCCGAACACGCTGGCGATCAACGTCGCCAAATATCACTATGCGAACAATTTTCATTCGATGGTGAAGATCCTCCACGATCTGGCCGGAGGGCTGACGCTGACCCTGCCGGAGGAGGGCGACCTGCGCTCGAACGAGGTTGGGCCCTACTTGCGTAAATATCTCCACACGACGAAGGACGCCGATGTCGAAACACGGATGCGGATATACAACCTCATCCGCGATATTTCGGCGGACAGCTTTGGCGGATGGAAGCAGGTCGTGGCGCTCCAGGCGGGCGGCGGACTGCTCGCGCAGCGGGTCATGATGCACCGCTCATACGACATGGACGCGGCCCGCGCCAAGGCGCTGACGCTTGCCGGTGCGACTGCGAGCCCCCGCGGCTGACCGCAAGGATGTCTGTGTCACCCCGGAGCATGGTCCGGGGTGACCTCTCCGGCGAGGCGGGCCCTTTTCGTCCGTCTACGTGACTTATCCCCGTCTTTATTTGAGGTGCCAATATGATGACGCCGACGGGCGGCCTCCGGCCGTCTGTCACGGCTTTGTGCGCGTGCTATGCTTTGATTGTCCCATTCGGTTCTCGTGAAGGCCAAATCCATGCCTGTCCTCGCTCGATCCCCTTTGGCGGTCCTTTTCATTCTGGCTCTTTCGGCGGGTGTCTTCACGCCCGGTTCGGGAGCAAAGGCGTCCGACGGCACGTTGACCGTGGCCCGCATCACACCCTCGGGCGAGGACGTTCCGGCCGAGCGCCAGATGGTGATCGAGTTCGACCGGGCGGTCGTTCCATTGGGCCGCATGGAGCGAACGGCGGCGGAGATTCCGGTCGAGATTTCGCCGAAGCTCAACTGCGAATGGCGCTGGCTCAGCGAAAGCGCGCTTGCCTGCCAGTTGAAGGAGGCCGACACGCTAAAGGCATCGACGCGCTATTCGGTGACGGTCAATCCGGGATTGAAGGCCGCAGATGGGACGACGCTCGTCGCTCCCTTCCACCACGAATTCATTACCTCGCGCATTGCGCTCGACAGGGCGGAGTTTTCGGATTGGGCGGGGCCCGCGGCGCCCGCCTTGCTCGTTACCTTCAATCAGCCTGTGCGCCGGGACTCCGTCGCCGACCGCCTGGCCTTCGTCTGGAAGGGCGATCATGCAGGCGAGGTTGGCGTTCATGCGGCGGCGGGGCCGGACTGGAGCAAGGCGCCGGATGACGCGCTGGTCAAGGTCGAACGCGAGCCGGGGCTGCGCGGCTTTTTCCGACGCTTGCTGGCCTATCTTCCCTGGCTCCGCCCGGAGACCGTTCCGGGAGCGGAGGAG
>JAJXZC010000650.1 GCA_021780275.1 Pseudomonadota bacterium | reverse complement strand
CAATGTGGCCGCCGAGGCCTCGCCCGTCACGACGATGATGGAAATTGCCGTTGGCGACGATCTCTGTCGCATGCTGGGTTACCGGGCTCCGCATGGCGAGTCCGAGGAGAGCGGCGCCGACAGCCGGCCGCGGGCCTGGGGACACATCACCTGCGACGGCTCCATCGCCAATATGGAAGGGCTTTGGATGGCGCGGAACCTCAAGTTCTTTCCGCCTGCCCTGCTTGCCGCTGCGCGAAACGTCGCGCAGGCGGCGCCTGTTCTCGGTCTCGAAGTGACGCTGCTCGACGGACAGAAGAAGATTCTCGCCAATTGCAGCGCTTGGGAACTCCTGAATCTGCCGATCGAGACAGTCGTCAATCTTCCCGCGCTCGTTGAGGCCAAAACCGGCGTCACGACAGACGATATGGCGTCATTCATGGCGCCCTACACGGTTTCCGCGCTCGGGATGGCGGGCGCCTGCCAGGAGTATATTTTCAGCCACGGATTGAAAAACCTGCCTGTCCTGACGGCGCCCGCGACGAAGCACTATTCCTGGCCGAAGGGCGCCGCGCTCCTCGGGCTCGGAACCAACCAGCAATGGGAAGTGCATGTCGACCTCGACGCCCGCCAGGAGGTCGATCGAGCCAACCGGCTGCATCGCAATCCCAGGACATTGCGCGCATACCTGCAGAAGGCGCTCGACACGCAGACCCCGGTCATCACCGTTGTCGCCGTGATGGGCTCGACGGAGGAGAGCGCTGTCGATCCCTTGCACGACATCGTGCAGTTGCGCGACGAGTTCCGCGAACGGGGTCTCGAATTCACCATTCATGCGGATGCGGCCTGGGGCGGCTATTTCGCTTCGATCCTGCGCGAGCGCGAAGAGTCCATGTCGTCGTCAGGCGCGCCCGCGCTTCACCACAGACGCTCGTTGGCGCCCATTCCGGAGACGCCGATGAACGACTATGTCGTCAGGCAGTATCTCGCTCTCGGCGAGGCCGATTCGATCACCGTCGATCCGCACAAGGCAGGCTATATTCCTTATCCCGCTGGCGGCCTTTGTTACCGCGACAGCAATATGCGCAACCTCGTGTCGCTGAAATCGCCAGTCGTCTTCCACGGCGCGGCAGACCCGACGGTCGGCGTTTATGGAATTGAAGGCAGCAAGCCTGGCGCCGCCGCCGCCGCCGTCTACATGTCGCACAAGGCGATCCGGCCGACGCGGCAGGGCTACGGCAAATTGCTCGAGCAGTGCATCTTCTCCAGCAAGAAGCTTTACGCCCGTCTTCGCACGATGGCGCGCCCGGAAGACCCATTTCGCATCGCCTTCGTTCAGCGCATCCCGGCCGAGAGAGACGGTCTTTCCGAGAACGAGATCGAACTTCAGCTTCAGCACATTCGCGACTGGTTCGTGGGGAAGCCCAACGCCGAGATCGTCGAGGGACCACATTATGACTTTTTCAAGCAGCTCGGGAGCGATCAGACGATCCTGACCTGGGCCGTCAACTTCAGGAACGCCGATGGAGCGTGGAATCAGGACATCGCCCGGCTGAACGCTTTCAACAGCCAGCTCTATCTGACGTTCAGCATGATGCCGGACACGCTGCCCGGCGGAGGAGACAAGCTTAAGAACCCCTCCGACGTGAAGCTGATCCTCACGTCATCGAGTTTTGGCGTCTCGGATTACGGTCCGGAATTCGTCGAGAGCTTCCTCTCGCGTCTCGGGATCAAGGCGACCGCGGAACAACTCGGCGCCCCTGAATTTCCGGGCGTCGATTTCAATATCAGCACACAGATGGATCCCTGGTTCACGGAGGACGCCGACAATCCCCAGGATGGGTTCCTCAAGACGATCGAGGACACCATCCGCAGCCAAGTCCTGAAACAGATCGGCGCTTTGCACAACACCTAGGGAAACTCATCAATCCTTCAGGAGAGCCCATGTCTGATCACAAGGATTCCGCGTTTATCGACGACCATCCGATGGTCGATATCGGCGACTTCTTTCTTTGGCCCGGCGAGAGCGGCGGCCCCGTTTTCATGATTTCGCTCAATCCGCTAACGAACCCCGATCCGCGGATTACCCGCGAGATCCATCTCGACGCGAAGGCGGTCTACGAATTCAAGATCGATCTCGACGGCGACGCGGTCGCCGATCTCTCTTACAAGATCACGGTTGAAGGCGACGTTCCCACGCAGCGCGTCACCCTGCGGAAGGCGCATGGCGCCGACGCGGTGTCGAACAAACCTGTCGGGGATGTCATCGCAACCGGCGAGAGCACCGCATATGGAGCCGCCAGCGCCAATGTGATCTATGGGCCAGGCGGCGAGAAGCTCTTCGTAGGCCCGCGACAGGATCCGTTCTTCTTCGATTTTCGCGGCCTGATTTCCCCGGTGTCCGACGATCTGAGGTTCGCGCTCAGCGCTGACGGCCTGCCCACGGACGGAAGCGCGCAGGATACGTTCGGACCGACGAATGTGACGATCGTGGCGCTGGAGATCCCGGATCTCAAGGGCAAGAAGATCGGCGCCTGGAGCGTCACGTCGCAGGCGCACGACGGCAAGGCGCTGGACCGCGCGGGCAGGGCCTCGATCACTGCCATCTTCCTGCCGAACACCCCTACGGGGCGCAATCCAACGTGCTACCCTTACGGCGGAGAGGTCAAACAGATCTACAACGAGACCATGCCGGTGGACGACCGGGAGAACTACGGCAAGATGTTCCGCTATCGTCTCCAGCAGATCCAGGCCGACGAATCCTGGGCGGATTTCTTCCTGCCCGACATCCTGACCTTGGATCCTTCTCACCCGCAGGAATATCCCAACGGGCGGAATCTTGTGGAAGATGCGGTGTTCTGGATGATTGTGAAGCTGAACCCGTTCTGCTTCATCCCGATTCCCGCGCCGTCGGACCCGGCTTTTC
>JAJXZC010000506.1 GCA_021780275.1 Pseudomonadota bacterium | reverse complement strand
ATGGTGGCGAGATTGCCCTGATGCCAGTAGTGGAAATCCGTCACGGGCTTGCCCGCCACCAAGGCGCGAATGCTGCGTGCGGCGTGGAGGCCCATCTGCTTTGCCGCCGGTGCAATGCCCGGCACGAAACTGTCGTCATTCCACCGCACCGCCGCCGTATCACCGATGACGAAGATGCGTGCATCGCCCTCGATGTTGAGACGTGCGTCCACGGGCACGCGTCCCGCGCGGTCGCCTTCAAGGCCCAGCCATTTCGCGGCAGGTGACGCCTTGACGCCCGCTGCCCAGATGATGGTGCGCGCCGGGATCTCATTGTCGCCCTCCAGCGTCACGCCATTGCGTGTGCAGTCCGTCGCAGGCCTTCCCGTCATCACTTCGACGCCCATGCGTGTCAGCGAGCTCGTCGCGAAACGCGCCAGGGTTTCGGGGAAGGCAGGCAGGATGCGTGGACCCGCTTCCAGCAGGATGACACGGGAAGAAGCCGGATCGATATGGCGGAAGTCACGCAGCAGAGCGCGCTTGGCAAGTTCGATGATCGCGCCTGCCATCTCGACGCCCGTTGGTCCGCCGCCGATGATGACAAAGGTCAAGAGCGCTTTGCGCCGTGCCTCGTCCGTCTCGGTCTCCGCTCGCTCGAAGGCAAGCAGGATGCGCCGCCGAATTTCAGTGGCGTCGTCGATCTTCTTCAGGCCGGGCGCCACTGCTTCCCAGTCGTCGTGCCCGAAATAGGCGTGCCGCGCGCCGGTCGCGACAATGAGATAGTCGAAGGCGATCTCGCGGCCGTCGCCGAGCGTCACCACGCGCCGCGTCCGGTCGATGCCCGCCACCTCGCCCAGCAGCACATCTGCATTGGCCTGATCGCGCAGCGTCGAGCGGATGGGTGTGGCGATGTCGGCAGGCGAGAGCGTTGCGGTGGCCACCTGATAGAGAAGCGGCTGAAAGAGATGATAGTTTTGCGCGTCGATCAGCGTGACGCGGACGGGGGCCCTGGCGAGGCTTCGCGCGGCGGTCAGGCCACCGAAGCCCGCTCCGAGAATGACGACGTGTGGAAGCTCACCTTCATTCGCCGTCTGCATCTGATCCCCCCGATCCGGTTACTCGCCTATTTTCCGGCCTTGCCCGCCCATTTGTCCATGAGCTTTGCGAGTGCAATGTCGCGCTCCGACAGGCCGCCCGCATCATGTGTCGTCAGTACGACTTCGACGCGGTTATAGACATTTGCCCATTCGGGATGGTGGTCGGCCTTGTCGGCGGCCAGCGCCACGCGCGTCATCCAGCCGAAGGCCTCGTTGAAATCCTTGAACCGATAGGTTTTCTCGATGGCGTCGCGGCCCCGCACCTTTGTCCAGCCCTTGAGCCCTGCCAGCGCCTTTTCGCGCGCTGTGCCTTTCAGTTTCTCGATCATGTCGCAGCCTCCTTGAATTGCGGTCCGACAATCGCGCGCTTAAGCTTTCAGCGCAAGGAGCAGATGATGAAACGTGACAGGGGCCATGCGCCGGACATTGCCGATTTCGAACGCATGGCGCGCGAAGCCTTCGAGCGGCTGCCGGAGAATTTCCGCGAGCATGCCCGCGATGTCGTGATCCGGGTGCAGGATTTTCCCGATCATGAAGTCATCCACTCCATGCACCTCAGAAGCCCCTTCGATATCCTCGGGCTCTACCACGGGCGCGGCGAGCCCTATGAGCCCGTCAACCAGATCACGCATTACCCCGACATGATCTATCTCTATCGCCGTCCCATCCTCGCCTATTGGCATGCGGTCGAGGATACGCTGGAAGAGATCGTCACCCATGTCCTCGTGCATGAGATCGGCCATCACTTCGGCCTGTCGGATGACGACATGCATATGATCGAAAGCGAAGACGACGATTGATCGTCAATAGGCCGGGTAATCGCGTTCGGCGACATACGGCCCGCCGCCGACGCTTGAGCGCGCCGAGAAAAGCGTAAAGCCCGTCACTTCGAAGGCAGGCGTTGCAAAGAGATTATTCGCGGCAATGAAGTGATAGACCTCACCGGGGTCGACATGGCGCAGCCGCGCCAGCGTCACATGTGGCGTGAACTTGCGCGGTTCGGGCTTCAGGCCCACGCGCCGCATGGCGCTCTCGTGCCGTCCCTGCAGGATCGACAGCGTCTCGTTGGGCTTCACGCTCGCATAGACCGCATGCGGTTCCGCCCCGCCAAAGGCGCCGACGCCTTCGAGCGAGAGTTCAAACGGCTTGAAGGGAATTTGCGAAAGTTCATGGTCGATGTCGTCGGCGATATTTTCCGGCACATCACCCATGAAGCGCAGCGTGATGTGAAAACTTTCGCGTTCGATCCAGCGCGCGCCTTCGATCCCGCGTTGCAGGCCGGTTAGCCGTTCCGCGATCTCGTCGGGAATTTCAAGGGCGGTAAAAAGGCGGATCAATTTTTTTACTTTCAGTCGAATGAAAGCTGAGGGTGTCGCCAATGGGTCCCGGGATCAAGTCCCGGGACGACACTGAATTTTGGCAATGCCTTCAAACACACTCGGTGTCACCCCGGGACTTGATCCCGGGGTCCATCTTTGCGTTCATCACGGACACGGATTCGGATTTCTCGCATGCGCCGCGTTGACTTCCTTCTCCAGCTCTTCCGTCCATTTCACATGGCGCGATGTCACCGCGAGCTTCAGCTGCTCCATCGTCGTCGCGCCGATGATGTTCGACGTGACGAAAGACCGCGTGGTGACGAATTGGTTGGCGAGCTGCGAGGCATCGAGCCCATGTTTTTTGGCAATCGCTAGATAATCCTCGATGGCGGCGTCCGCTTGCGGGTTTTCATAGCGCTGCAAGCGGTTGAAGAGCTGCTTGCGCGAGCCCTGCGGCAGGGCGCCGTTCTGATACTTGCCGGTGAGATAGCCTTGCGCCAGCGGCGAATAGGCGAGGAG
>JAJXZC010000834.1 GCA_021780275.1 Pseudomonadota bacterium | reverse complement strand
GGTCGGCTCCAAGGTGCGCGCCCGCGTGACGCTGAAGGATGCGCAGCCGAAGTCCGGCGGCTATCAGGTCACCAACGAAGTGACGATGGAAATCGAAGGCCAGGAACGCCCGGCGATGGTTGCCGAAACGCTGAGCCTTATTTTCGAATAAGGATGGCTGAAGGCAACCGCCTTCGCCAAATATTCTGCTGTCATCCCGGCAAATGCAGGGATCCAGAGCTATCAAGCTCAGTGCTCGCGGCCCCTGGATCCCGGATCAAGTCCGGGATGACAGTCTTTAATTGGGAGTAAGGCATCATGTCCGATCAAACGCCCAAGAAGATCATCAAGACCGACGAGGAATGGCGCGCCGAACTGACGCCTGATCAATATGCCGTGACGCGCGGCGCGGGCACGGAGCGGCCGGGCACGGGCCCCTGGCTCCATGAACATCGCGCCGGCATGTTCAAATGCGTGTGCTGCGGCACGGAGCTTTTTCGCTCGGAAACGAAATTCGAAAGCGGCTCGGGCTGGCCGAGCTTCTTTGCGCCGGTCTCGCGCGAGGCCGTCGAAGGCGTGGAAGACAACAGCCACGGCATGCATCGCATCGAAGCGCGTTGCGCGACATGCGAAGCGCATCTCGGCCATGTTTTTCCCGATGGGCCGGAGCCGACGGGCTTGCGCTTCTGCATGAATGGATTGGCGCTGGATTTCGAGCCGGACGAATAGTTCTCCATCCATGGGTAAGAAGATTGCTCTTAAATCTTACCTCTCCCTTGCGGGGAGGTCGGAGAGCAAAGCGATCCGGGTGGGGGACGCGGCCTCTCCTCATCTGAATGATTTTTTGGTAGAGCACGTTATTCCTGCCATGCCAGTGCCCCCCACCCGAAAAATTCCCAAGAGTGAATTTTTCGACCTCCCCGCGAGGGGGAGGTAAGAAAGTTAGATCGATATGAAACTGACGCCCCCTGCCCTTGCACCCAAGGCCGATGTCCGGCCCGTGAGTGACACACATCACGGCATCACACGTACCGACAATTACGCCTGGCTGCGCGACAAGGACTGGCGCGAGGTGATGCGCAACCCCGACGCACTCGACAAGGACATCCGCGCCTATCTGGAGGCTGAAAACGCCTATACGGAAGAGACGCTGAAGCCGCTGACCGATCTGCGCGAGGCGCTGTTTCAGGAGATGAAGGGACGCATCAAGGAAGACGACAGTTCGACGCCTTCGCCCGACGGACCCTACGCCTATTTCACGAAATATGAGGAAGGGGCGCAGCATCCGATCTTCTGCCGGACGGGGCCCAAGGGCGACGAGGTTCTGCTCGACTGCAACAAGGAAGCGGAGGGCGAAGCCTATTTTCATATCGGCGATGTCGACCATGCGCCGACGCATGAATTGCTCGCCTGGTCGGCGGACCTGAAGGGATCGGAATATTTCACGATCAAGGTTCGCGATCTCTCGACGGGCAAGGAGCTTGCCGACGAAGTGCCCGACACCGCGGGCGGCATTGCCTGGGACAAGGCGGGCAAGAGCTTCTTCTATGTGCGGGTGGACGAGGAACATCGACCGCTCAAGGTCTATCGCCATGTGGTGGGGACGCCTGTCACGAACGACAAGCTCGTCTATGAAGAGACGGACACGGGCTTTTATGTCGGTGTGGGGCTGACCTCCAGCGGCAACTTCGTGCTGATCGAAACGCATGATCACCAGACGAGCGAAATCCGCCTGATCCCGGCGGCGGCGCCCGAGACGGCGCCGAAGCTCGTCGCGGCGCGGGAAGAAGGCATCGAATATGACATCGAGGACGACGCGCCGCGCGGGCGCTTCCTCATTCTCACCAATGTCGACGATGCGGAAGACTTCAAGCTCGTCGAGGCACCGCATGATGCGCCGGGGCGCGAGAGCTGGCGCGATGTGGTGGCGCATCGACCTGGCACGCTGATCCTCGGACAGGTCGCCTATCGCGATCATCATGCGCGGATGGAGCGGCGCGACGGGCTCAATCGCATCGTCATCAGGCGGCTCGCCGATGGCGCAGAGCACGAGATTGCCTTCGACGAAGAGGCCTATGACCTCGGGCTTGCGCCGGGCTATGAGTATGAAACGACGGTGACGCGCTTCACCTACAACTCCATGACGACGCCGCGCGAGACCTATGACTATGACATGGAGACGCGGGAGAAGACCTTCCGCAAGCGGCAGGAAGTGCCCTCGGGCCATGAGCCTGCCGACTATGTGACGCGGCGCGTTTTCGCCACCGCGAGCGACGGCGCGAAGGTGCCGGTGTCGCTGCTCTATCACAAGGATACGAAGCTCGACGGCAGCGCGCCTTGCCTTCTCTATGGCTATGGCTCCTACGGGATTTCCATGCCGCCGAGCTTCTCGGTGACGGCGCTGTCGCTGGTGACGCGGGGGTTCGTCTATGCCATCGCGCATATCCGTGGCGGCAAGGACAAGGGCTATGGCTGGTACAAGGCCGGCAAGCTGATGACGAAGCGCAACACCTTCACCGACTTCATCGCGGCGGGCGAATATCTCGCCGCCGAGAAGTTCACCTCGCGCGGCGCGATCGTGGCGCAGGGCGGAAGCGCTGGCGGCATGCTGATGGGGGCGGTCGCCAATATGGCGCCGGACCTCTTTAAAGGCATCATCGCGGAAGTGCCCTTCGTCGATGTCATGGCGACGATGCTTGATGCCTCGCTGCCGCTGACGCCGCCGGAATGGAACGAATGGGGCAATCCGCTGATGAGCGAAGAAGCCTATCGCTATATGGCTTCCTATTCGCCCTATGACAATGTGAGCCGCCAAGCCTATCCGCATATCTTCGCGCTCGGCGGGCTGACGGACCCGCGCGTGACCTATTGGGAACCGGCAAAATGGGTGGCGAAGCTCCGCGCGCTCAGGACCGACGGGAACCTCACGCTCCTCCATATC
>JAJXZC010000076.1 GCA_021780275.1 Pseudomonadota bacterium | reverse complement strand
CACGCACATCAACGCAAAAAGAATAGGATGCTCTATGGGCCCAGAGGCCCGCAAAAAGCCCAATCGGTGGGCGTCACCCCAGAAATCGCCGACAGGCGATTTTGCGCCGGTCATCCTGCTGAAAAACTCATGCGTGGCATAATATCCGGTCAGGGTGTCGAGAAGTCCCAGCATCGCGACCACCGCGACGGCCTGACATAACTGATCAGCAAAGGCCAAAGCGTGGCCATGCTTCGACATGAGAATTCTGGTGGCCATGTAGGCTACGCAAAATTCGAGAACATCTGGCCCCGCGTGGTGAAGCGCGTCAGCAAAGCCATTGACGGCTGTTGGCGCAACTATCATCCAGACTCCGGCCAGCGGGACGAAAAGATCGGAAAGCACGAAGCGGTAGCGACGGGATGTCAGTTTTCTGGCGGCTTTGGCGACAAGGACGGGCGTCAACAGGAGCAAAAGCAGTCTCGTCATCGTCAAGCGAAGCCCGAAGAAATAGAATGATAATTCGACTGGCACGCACAGACTGATGATGAGCAGCGTCAGCGAAAGGGGCAGCGCAGGACTATTCTTCTTGTCTGAATGGGTTGAAGCGTGGTTATGCGAAATGGACGACATATTGCCCGGCCTTGGTTAGCTTGAAGGCGACGCCTCAAATGTAATATCCAACTCAGACTCCGCGTTTGCCTTCGGGAGCGATTCTCGTCGCACGCGATCCAGGCGCCCGACGTCAACGCCAGCACGTTTGACGCCTCCGCGCACGACACGTCCCCACGGTCAGGCTTTTTTTCCCTCGCGAAGCAAAGTCTTGAGTTGGGTCGGCCCGTCAACGATATTTCCTGCATAAAACGGCGCCGTCCGATGGAATGCGCTTACCCCATAAAGGCCTCGCCCCATATGGTTGCCGACGATGCGAACGTTCCACACCCTGTTCGCGTTGAAATGACCATCGACATAGATTGTATAACTGCCGCCGATTAGCAGGTTGTTCTCAACCAGAATGTTTGCAATCGGGCCAAAGTAATTGTCGATCATCACAGCCGAAGTCTGCACATATTGGTTGATGGCGGTGTTATGCCGAATAGTGACGTCTGAGACGCCGCCATCGATCTGAATGCAATCATAATGCGGGGCGCCCGACGCTAACAGATCATGGATGTAATTGTCCTCTATGACCGTCGCGGCGCCGCCATCGAGCGTCACGCCGTTCTCGACGTGGTGAATATTGTTGCGCCGGAAAACGCCGCTGCCCTGGATCCCGTTGCTGCCATCATTGTCTTTTCCGACGCCGTCGATTTCACAATCTTCGATCGTCACGCCGGGTGCGCCCTTCTTGATCCGAACCACCGAAAATGAGGCGGCGCGGATGCGGCAACGTCTCAGCGTGACGTGACTGGCGTTGATGGCGACGGTTCCGTCAATATCGAGCGCCTCGACGACGGCGCCCTCATCGCCGATGTTCAAAGCCTTCGCCGGCGCCAATTTGACATTGGATGGAGCGCCGGTATTGGAAAGATCGGGCCAAGGCTCCGGCGGCGGCTTCGCGGCCGCTGGCGCGGCGCTCCCATCGAGGAGACCGCCAGTCAATCCGTCGAAACACAATCCGAACGCCGCAACGCCGGTGATGATTTCGCGCCTGTTCATCCTCTTTGGTCCCAATGATCCGTCAGCGGGATCGGCTCAGGAGGTCGCCATTTGCTCCCGCGCCCGCGGCGCCGCGTCCGCCGTCGCGAACGCCTTGTGATGCGTCAACTCGGGAAAGTCCGTATCGGCGCCAAAAGACCAAAGCGTCCAACCAAGTTCGTAACTGCGCACTTCGGGTGTGATCGTGATCTCGCCCGGCCAGCCGATCAGTTTGGCGGGTCGCCCCGTCATGGCGTTCACGCACGCGCGGGCGAGCCGGATGTCACGGCGCGAAGCCCATCCCTTGCGCGCCTGCGAACGGGCTATCACCGAAATCTTCGGCCGCAGCATCGATACGCCCAACTCGTTGTCGCCGAGAACCCATCTGAAGCCCCTGACGAGCGCCTCTTTCGCTCCGGCCACCCCGCGCCCGATCGCGTGTTTGAGCAAAGCGGGCGCCATCCCATGTTGGTGGACCGAATAGACTTCATAAAAATCGACGACCCGACCGCTCGCCGCATGGTAGAACCAAGGCCATTCTCCTTGAGGACCCTGCAGCGAAATCAGCTTCCGCACACATTTGTCGGCTGCTCTCGCGGAAATTGGATCGCCGAACAATTCGTCATATTGGTAGAGCGCCAGCGCGCAATAGACCTCGGTGGCGAAAGACGCGAAAAATCGGCGGCCGCCAATGGCGCGATCACGGAACAGGCCTGATTCGCTGGAGAGTCTCTCCAGGATGTGGTTTCGCGCGTCCTGGGCCAGCTTGATCCAGGATGCGCTGCGCCGCGACTGAGCGACCGCTCCCGAAAGGATCATGCCGACATCCTGCGCTGTCCAGGGCTCCATGGCGTTGGGCTCGGCCGTCATGGCTCGAACCCGGTCGACAACGTGGTCCGGAACCGAGGTCTCCAGTTCCGCCGCCGCCCAAAGAGCCATTCCATAGGCATAGCGTCTTGCCCCCGCGCCGTTCAGGCGCGACGCAACATGCTGAAACATCGCGTCCGGAGCGACGCCGAAGGCGGCGCGCGCGGCCTCTGCCGCCTTCGAAAGGCCAAGCAGCACATTCAGCGAATAGAAAACGTCGTAGGAAGGACGCGCCTCATTCGGCGGCTCTCGTCCGTCAAGATGATATTTGAAGGACCAAAGCCCGCGTTCGGGCATATGGCAATGCTTCAGTCCGTTGAGCGTGAATTGCACGAGCGGGCTGGTTTGCATGGCGCCGTCCTCGACAGGGACTGCTCGATCCAGAGCATGATCCCAAAAAGTTGCAGACTTTTTGGATAAGATTATAGTGTGTAAACA
>JAJXZC010000542.1 GCA_021780275.1 Pseudomonadota bacterium | reverse complement strand
TTGGTCAAGCAGCCCGATGGCGCGTTTCGTTATCGCGTGAAGGTTTCGCTGCCGGATAACGTGTCGCTCGACCTATCGGCTCGGACCCTCTCAATCGCGATCTTGTGATGGGCTTCGTCCCGTGAAGACCGGTGATTGCGGCCGGCGAACGCCGGCCGCGAACGGCGCTTGATCCTCAATCAAGCCAACGATTCAAGAATTGCCCGGGCTCGTGATCTCGAGCTGCGTGAGAGCCAAACGCAGGAATTCGAGCAGCGGCCTGCGCGCGATGCTCACCGAGAGTGAGCGATTGTCGTTGAGAATGTGCAGCAGAGCGAACTTTCCGTCTTCAGTCACCTTAACACCAATCCGGTCTGCGTGAATCTCCGCGTCCGGTCGTTCTTCCATAGCCCCCTCCGAATCTGAGCTGAATCGATGAGACCGGATAGGGCGGTTCAAAGAGGCTGCGCCGTGCGTCTTGTCACGCGCGATGGCATAGCAACATGCCCGATTCAGCTGCCCGATAAGGCTCAGGATGTCGAACGGCTCTCAGTCCGGAAACGCGGGCACAATATGTTTATGATTTTTGAGGACGCGATAGTCGCTGGCGACGCCAGTCCCAGGCTCTCCCGCGATGTCACCGTTGTCGTTCCTGCGCTTTCGCGATGACGTCGCGCTGGCCTCTCAGGCATAACCTCGTGCTCAAGCTGCGCAATCGAGCCGATGGACCATCAAGCGCCCTTTAGGCGTCGCTGTGGCCATTCCGAAGCCCCCGGATGCGCAACATGACTTTCTTGCGCTTTGAGTCCGATATGCCCTTCGCGAAAGGGTGTGCCGCTTGGAGGTGCCGCATCCTCTCTTTCGCAAAGCGCTCATGGGGGCTTTTTAGTTTATGGGAACGACCTTGGTGATGATTGCGCTTTCTCCCTTGCAGTTCTGAACGCCTCGCTTCAGCCAATCGACGAAATACAGATCGACATGCTGATTTGACTGTGCCGCCTGCTGGAGCTGCGGAATGACAGAACGATCAATCACGCAATACACATCCTCCTGCGACGAGGTGGGGCTCGTCTTTACGTACGCGGTCCAGGTCTTGAAGAAGACGCCCTTCCGCTCGACGGCCGTTACATAGCCAGTGTGTTCTCCGCTCGCGGTCCGGTAGGGAATGACCCACAACGGAAACGAGCAGAAAAGTGCAATGACGACCAAGAGACCGAGAAACCATCGGAATAATGTGCGCATAAACAGGGCCCGGACGAGAATCCTCTAACCTATTGAAATGCGGCAGCTATACAAAGCGGGAGGAGAACCTTGAAAGGGTCTCCTGGTGCCCTGGAGAGGACTCGAACCTCCACGGCTTTCACCACTGGTACCTGAAACCAGCGCGTCTACCAATTCCGCCACCAGGGCATGCGGCAGCTTCCCATACGGGCCGCCTCCGCCTCTTGTCAATCGGCCGCCAGACTTCTCTTGGAAAAAGCCAGTCTCGGAAAAAGCCCGCCGGGGGTGGCCTGCGCGCTGTACAGGCGCAGGCCGCCTGATTAGAACGGCGGCACGGACAAGCCAATGGACTTGCCAGGAGGAGCGTCGGCGATGAACGAAGCGATGCGGCGGAGCGATCGGCTGGTGACGGTCTTCGGGGGCGCCGGTTTTCTCGGCCGCTACATCGTCCGCGCCCTGGCGAAAGAGGGCTGGCTGGTGCGCGTCGCGGTGCGCCGGCCGGATCTCGCCTTCCATCTCCAGCCCTCGGGCGGCGTCGGCCAGATCACCGCGGTCCAGGCCAATCTGCGCTATCCCGATTCGCTCACGGCGGCGCTGCGCAATGCCGATGCGGCGATCAATCTCGTCGGCATTTTGCGCGAGAGCGGCAAGCAGACCTTCGAGGCGGTGCATCACGAAGGCGCGCGCAATGTCGCCGCCGCGGTGCGCGCCGCCGGCATCGGCCCTTTCGTCCATGTTTCGGCGCTCGGCGCCGATCCGCAGTCCGCCTCGGCCTATGCACGCAGCAAGGCTGAGGGCGAAGCGGCGGTGCGCGAAATTTTGCCCGATGCGGCGATCCTGCGGCCGTCGGTCGTCTTCGGGCCGGAAGATCACTTCTTCAATCGCTTCGCTGCGCTGGCGCGGCTGTCGCCGATCGTGCCGCTGATCGGCGGCGGCGTCACCAAATTGCAGCCGGTCTATGCCGGCGACGTGGCCGAGGCGGCCGCGGCGGTGCTCGCCGGCAAGGCGACGGCGGGGGCGCCCTATGAACTCGGCGGTCCGGAAGTGCGCAGCCTGCGCGAAATCATCGAATTCATCCTCGCCGAGACCGAGCGCAAGCGGTTTTTGCTGACACTGCCCTTCGGTCCCGCGCGCGGTTTCGGCGCGATCAGCGAATTGATGGCGCGGCTCACGCTCGGCCTGATGCCGGAGGATTTCGTCCTCACTCCGGATCAGGTCAAATTGCTGGAGCAGGACAATATCGTCTCGGCTGCGGCAATGGCTGCGCGGCGCACTCTGAACGGCCTTGGCATTGCCGCCGAATCCTTCGAGGCGCTGGTGCCCGCCTATCTGCTGCGCTACCGCAAGACGGGCCAATTCGGCGCCGACGGGGCGGTCGGCTAGGGTCTTGTTTTGGCGTCTTTTTCTCTGCCTCCCGCTCTAGATCACGATGATTTCGGATCGATTCGATCTGAAATCATAAACGTGATCGATTCTAATAATTTAGAGCGGGATTTTTGCGAAAAACCGCGGACACTTTTCCGCATCCCCCTCTAGGCTGGAATTCACGGCGGTCTGTCTCTATACCGGCGGCCGCGATCTTCTGACCCGGCGGCCGCGGTTGGCCGCGCAACCGGACCGTCCAAGAAATTCCGTCTATGAAATTCACCCTGAGCTGGCTGAAACAGCACCTCGATACCGATGCCGATCTCGCGACGGTCGTCGCCACGCTGACCAAGGTCGG
>JAJXZC010000848.1 GCA_021780275.1 Pseudomonadota bacterium | reverse complement strand
CGTCCACATCATCACCGGCCGCGACGCGAACAGCGAGCCTTTTTACGCCTACGTCAGCGTCAAGCCCAGCCGCTACGAGGAATTTCTTCTCATCACCCGCGCGGGCGAAGAAATGGACCTTGCGGAATTCGGCAGGATTCTCGGCGCCGGATTCGGGGAAGAGCCGCCAAACGACGTGCGCGCGCGCATGGAAGAGAAATACGGCGTCGATCACAATTTTCTCGCCAATTTGCAAAAAGACATCGCGCAACGCGGAGAGCGGGCTTAGGCTCAGGATCTACTCTTTCATCCTTGCCCGCTCGCGCTCCCTTAAAGCCGCTTCCGCCGTCTGCCAGACGAGGCCGTCGAGCACCCACGTGGGGCGGATGCCGCCGTAGCCCAAGGCCAGCTGCTCCATCATCTTGCGTTTTTGTTCCGGCAGCATGCCGGGCTTGAAGGACGAGGCGTGGATGCCCGTGGTGATGAAGGCGGTGTCGAGATCGGCGGACGCGCCGCCCGCGATGTCGTGCTGGACGCTGTCGCCGACGACGAGGATGCGCGACGGGATGATGTCGTCGAACAGCGTGAGGCAATAGCGGAAGATCGTCTTGTGCGGCTTGCCGATATAATGCACCGCGCCGCCGAGCTCGCTGTAGCGCGCGGCGACGGCGCCGGGGCCGGGCGCGCGCTCGTGCCCGTAGAGCGTCACCATGTCGGGGTTGGCGCAGATCATCGGGATGTGCCTGGCCACCGCCGTCTTGAAGACCGGGTCCATGTCTTCGAGCTTCCGCGCGGCCGCGTCGAAACTGCTGATGAGGATGAAGTGCGCGTCCTCGACGTTTTCCACCGCCGTGATGTCGAGGCCGTCGAGCAGCCCCCTGTCATCGGGGCGCGAGATCATGTAGCAGTTTTCCCCGAGTCCGGCGAACGGCGGGTCTTTCCTGTCCTTCAGCCCCTGCCATGCGACCTCGCCCGCCGAGACGACGGACTTGTAAAGCCCGGGCTTGATGCCGAGCTTCTTGAGGCGCTCGACGTTGTCGTTGGAGCGCTTGGCGGAGTTGGAGAGGATCACGACCTGCTTCTTGCGGTTCTTGAGATGATTGAGGCTGTCGATGACGTTCTCGTAAGGATGCAGGCCGTTGTGCAGCACGCCCCACTGGTCGAGGATGAATCCGTCGTAGGAATCCATCAGCTCGTAAAGCCCCTGACAGAAAGTCATGTTGGTCATGCGATACTCCCCCCTGATTCAAGCCTGCTCAGGATTCCAGTTTACCAAAGCAATTCTTAAATTTCTCTATTTCCGTTTCCCGTTCAGAATCAGTATAGGAGATTTCATCGCGCTGTACAGCCCAGACGGGCTTCGGCCAGGCGGGATCGCCCTGAAACCGCGCGAAAACGTGAATATGCAACTGCGGCACCATGTTGCCGTAGGCGGCGATATTGATTTTATCCGCACTGCAAACGGTTTTGAGCGCGCGCGCGGCGCGGGAGATTTCACGCGTCAGCTGCATCTGGTCGGCCTCCGCCAGCTCGAAGATTTCCCGAATGTCCCGGCGTTGCGGCACGAGCACAAGCCACGGAAACGTCTTGTCGTTTTTAAGGGAGACGCGGCACAAATCCCAGTCGCAAATGAAGAACGAGCCGGCTTTCAGCCGCGGATCGAGAACGAAATCCGCCGCCGTCATGCGGTATCGCCTTTATTCGATGTCAACGGGCACGCCCGGCTTGTATTTGGCGACGCGCACGCCCAGCGCCGACTTGATGTGGCTGACGTTCGGCGCGGAGGACAAATGCTGCGTCAGAAACGCCTGATAGGCGCCCCAGTCTTCCGCGACGATCTTGAGGATGTAATCCGCCTCGCCGGACACGAGATGGCACTCGCGCACCTGCGGCCAGCTTTTGACGAGATCCTCGAACTGCTTCTGGTCGTGCTCGGACTGCTTGGCGAGGCCGACCTGCGCGAAAACCGAAACGCCGTAGCCCAGCGACACCGGATCGATGTCGGCATGATAGCCCTTGATCACGCCCGCTTCCTCGAGCGCGCGCACGCGCCGAAGGCACGGCGGCGCGGAGATGCCGGCGCGCTCCGCCAGCTCGACGTTGGTCATGCGCCCGTTCTCCTGCAGGTCGTTGAGGATTTTACGGTCTATTCTATCCAGTTTGACTTTGGCCATTTTTGATACGCTCTTAAAAATTCATAGAGTTAAAAACAAGCTCGCAATGTAATAATATTATACTAATTTATATTCAAGTGAAATATTCACTTCTCCAAACTTTCATTATATTTCCCGCCCGTGTTATGGGTTGAAATATAGCAGGATTGGCAAGCGCTTCATAATAGCCTATGATCCTGACGCTTTATGGAGCGCGGCATTTGACAGAACCTGAAAAAACCTGCTGGATCATCACCGGCGGCGATACCGGCACGGAAAACCAGTGCATCGGCCTCGCCGAAGCGCTGGGATTGCGCGCCGAGATCAAGCGGCTGAAACTCAAAACCCCGTGGCGGCAGCTCAGTCCGTGGTTCCGGCTGGGCTTCGGGCGCGCGCTGGCGAAAGACGGCGCGCGGCTCGATCCGCCCTGGCCCGATCTGCTCATCGCCAGCGGGCGCAAAAGCATCGCCGCCGCGCTCCACGTGAAAAAGAAAAGCGGCGGGAGGACTTTTGTCGTGCAGGTGCAGGACCCGCGCTTTTCGCCCCGCAGCTTCGACCTGATCGTCGCGCCGCAGCACGACCCCGCGCGGGGCGGGAACGTGATCGTCACCACCGGCGCAACCCACCGCGTGACGGACGGAAAAATAAAATCGGACATGGAAAAATTCAAGGACGCGCTGGAAAAACTGCCGCATCCGCGCGTCGCGGTGCTGATCGGCGGGCAAAGCAAGAGCCACCGCATGACCCGCGCCGTCACGGAAAGGCTGGCCGCGCAACTGCTGGCGCTGGTGAA
>JAJXZC010000381.1 GCA_021780275.1 Pseudomonadota bacterium | reverse complement strand
GAGGGCTGAACCGCCGCCTCTCCGAGCGTCCTGCTGCCTCGTTCCATTGTCCCGTCCGAGCGAACCGTGCCGTCGCGCGAGACATTTGGGGCCGGTCAAAAAGCGTTTCGCGCACGCAGCACCTCGATGGGCGTGCGAAGCAAAATGGCGAGATCCAGGCGCAAATCCCAATTGTCGATGTACCAGAGATCGTACTCGACGCGCCGCTCTATCGCCTCCGTGGTCGGCGTCTCTCCGCGGCAACCATGAACTTGCGCCCATCCCGTCAATCCGGGTTTGACGCGGCGTCGAAATGCATAATTGCGCACGCTCTTGTCGAACTGATTCTCGTGCGCCAAGGCGTGCGGCCGCGGCCCGACCAGGCTCATCGAGCCTTCTAGCACGTTGAGCAGCTGCGGAAGTTCGTCGACGCTCGTGCGACGCAGCCATCTTCCGACGCGCGTGACGCGCTTGTCGAGACGGCGCGCCTGCACAATCGACGCGCCGTCTTCGAGAACGGACATCGTGCGGAATTTCCATATCGTAAACGCCCGACCGTTGAAGCCGCAGCGTTGCTGTTTGAAAAGAACGGGTCCCGCCGAATCCAGTTTGACGGCGATCGCCGCCAGCGCCAGCACCGGCGACAGCAGCAGCAGCGCCGCCGCCGCGCCCAGCAGGTCAAGCGTTCGCTTCGCGGCGCATTGGGTCAAAGTAAGAGGCGCGCGGTGGAGGTCGACGTACAGCGAGTTTCCGAGGTCGCGGGTCGGGCGTCTGAAAAGCTCGGCCGCCGCGCCAATCGGCGCGAAAGCAATGGGAGAAGGCAGCACCCGCAGATCGCCCACGAAGGAGCGCAGCTCAGACCATCGGTTCGGGTCCGCTTCGATTATGATCTCTTCGACGTCCGACCCCGAAACACATTCGATCACGCGGGCGCTGAGGCGCTTTCGCTGGCTCAATCCCGCGCCGGCTGGTGGCAGGACAAACCTCTCGGCGACCGAGCAGCCAAGGGCCGCGAGCGTCTGCTCCACGCCCGTCGAAGGCGAGGTCAACCGGTCCGTCACCAGAACGACGTTACGGCCGGCGAACTTGCGGCCGCGCAGGCCCGTCCACAGGATCCGCCTGACGAAGAAGCGCTGCGCGATCAGCACCAACAGCCCGACGACAGCGAAAAGTCCCGCAGAGCGCGGGATCTCGCGGGCGATCTCCAGGGCCGTGAAGGCGGCCCCCATAAGGAACAGAACGGACACCCAGGTTTTGACGACGGCGTCGATCTGGTGGCGCCACGCGAGGAGCTCCATCGGTCGGTAGAGCCCGCGGATCTTCAGGAGAGAGACGAAAAGCGACGCCACCAGGATCGCGGCGCCCGCGGCCTTGCCGAGATTGGAAATTTCGCCGTCTATCCTCGCCGCCCATCCACACAGGAGGCTTACGGCTGAAATGACCGCAATGTCGGTGAAAATGACGATCGGTTCGACCATCTGAAACCGAACAGGCCATTTGCGGCCCGCCCGGCTCTCCCCGAGGTCCTGCTGCGGCGCGACAATCTGGCGCACTGGCGGCGCCGGCGCAATCTGCGGAAACGCATTCATCGCAAAATCGGCCCGTCAATCATTTCGTTAAGAATTAATTAAACCACGGCCGATTAAGTTAATCAAGATGAAAACGCATTAAATATCCCGCTATTTAATCTCGCTATCGCTTCGCCCGCACGAATGACCGCCGACTCGCGGCGCGGTTCCGGCGTCGTTTGCCAAAACGGGAAATAGCGGCGCGGGACGCCCGCGTCCGATTGGGGCCGCGGGCTAATTATTGCCCAGCGGCCGGGGTGGTGATGGGCGTCACGCTGTTGACGACCGTCGTGCTCGAGGTTCCCTTCGCCACGGAGCCGAGGATAAAGGCGTTGGTCGAATAGATGATGGGATCGTTGACGGTCGCCATGATCGTGCGAAGGAACGTCAGGAATTTCGTTGTTTCCACCGCCCCCGCGTTCGAGCTGAAAATGACATCCTTGTTCCGCATGGGAAATTCCTGGGCAAGGAAATAACCCGCGGGATCGCGCAGATTCAGCTGATAGATGACGGGAATAATTGGCCCACTATACTTCGTGACATCGATTCCGAGTTGCCGCGCCACCTCGCGAGTTTCGCCGCGATAGAGAAAGACCGCGGCGGGATCCGCCTGGGCGTCGCTGAGACCGCCCTGTTTGGCGAGCGCCTCAGCCAACGAAAGACGCCAGGCCTCGAACTTGAACTGCCCTTGCACGCCGGCCGCCCCGAAGGCGACGAAGGTTTGCGGTTGATCGTAGACGAATATAACATCGTTCGGCTGCACAAATATATTGTTGGCCGGCTCGTACATCAGCGCGCCGAACGGGATGCTTGCGCGGTGACGTGCCCGCTCCAGCGCCACCCAGACGTCATAGCCCTGGTTTCCGGGACCGCCGGCGCGAGCGATAGCGTCCAGTATGCGTTCGCCCGACGGACTGGCGGGAAAACGGCCGGCGCTGCGAACGTCGCCGAGCACGCTGTACAGCGAGGTGCGCTGGTCAGCCAATGCGACCAGCACCTGCGGCTCCAGCGCTCGGTCCTTGAGGCGGTTGACGATATCCCGTTGAACATCCGAGGGTGTGCGGCCCTTGACGCCGACCTCCCCGGCATAGGGGATGGCGATATTCCCACGCTCGTCGACGGCCTGGTTCGGGACCGTAATGTAGTTTCCGGCCCTGACACCCGCATCGGACGTGAAGAGACCGCCCGCCGCGGATTCAAAAATGGTGACGCTGACGATGTCGCCAATGCCGAATCGGAAGGTTCTCGGCGGGCTCCTGTCCGAAAACGCTGTGGAAAGCCGCGGCGTGTCGTTGGCCAGAACGTTGACGACCTCGTGCGTCACCGGGACTAGCGCATAGGGAAGCGCCGTCGGCGCCGTGCCGTGCGCCGCTGCGCCC
>JAJXZC010000741.1 GCA_021780275.1 Pseudomonadota bacterium | reverse complement strand
CCGCGGCCCTTGGCCGTCTTTTCGGGCGCGTAGCTCAGCGGGAGAGCACTACGTTGACATCGTAGGGGTCACAGGTTCGATCCCTGTCGCGCCCACCATCTAAAACCCCGACTCTCCGAGGCGTTGCACCCGAACCCCGATCGGTGCAAATTACAACGGTGCCGGGTCATTTGGGGTGTGCGCTATGATGCGCGCGAGGCGCAATCCACCCCATTCACGCCGCAATGAAGGACGCGCGAGCGACGGCATCTGCCGGAGGCTTTCAGGACAATCGTCCAATTCACCGCCCGTCTTTGTAATCAGCGATTCCTGCCCGGCTTTAGGAACGAAAGAGACGATTCAAGATTTTCTCATCGCCCCCTGCTGTTCTCGAGGCATCGAATATGAATGATGCGAAGCGGATCGATTGGATCGATGCGGCGAAAGGAATCGGAATCATCGCGGTCGTCGTCGGTCACGTCGTCGAACCGACCGGATATCTCGCGAGAACGCTATATTCGTTTCATATGCCGTTGTTTTTCGTCATATCCGGGTATTTGTTCAATTTCGAAAAGAACGACGCCGACCTGCCGAAGACGATCAAGACGAAATTCCGTCACTTGATGATCCCGTATTTTGTCTGCGGGGTTTCGGTATTTTCGATTTGGCTCCTATTTTCGTGTCCGAAGCCATTTGTGGCCACACCCGGCGGGGCAATTGCCGCCTTGGCTTCTCAAAACCTCGTCAGCTACCTCTATGGCATCGGGCAAATCAATGTTCTTGCGTCGCTCGCCTGGATAACGCCGGTGGGAACCGCGTGGTTTTTGGCGGCGCTGTTTTGCACCGAAATCCTGTTCCTGTTTTTTTTGAAGGCGCTGCGACGGACCCCTGCCGGCATACGGCTGTGCGCGGCGATCTCGATCGCGCTCTTGGGCGTTCTGATCGGGCGAAAAATATTCCTGCCTTGGAGCTTGGATATTTCTTTCGTCGCGCTGCTTTTCGTCCTCGTAGGATACGAACTAAGGCAACACGATTACGTCGCTCGCGCCACGGTCTGGCATGCCTTGGGAGCCGTGGTCGTTTGGTTCGGCTGCATGTCGTTCAGCATGCTCTCGATGAACAATAGACAATACGACAACTTCCCCTTGGCGATGACGGGAGCCGTCGCCGGATCCTTCGCCGTTCTCTATGTCGCAAAAACCGTCTCGCGATTCGTTCCCGCGATGGCATCGGTCGGGAAACGATCCCTCGTCATCATGCTCGCGCACCCTGTTCTGTTTTATTATCTGCCGGCAGGATCGCCGATCCGCTATCATTGGGCGTGGGAGAGCGTCTATTTGCTCGCTGCGTCTCTCGCGACAAGTGTCGTGATCGAAGCGATCATCCTATCGCTTGCGAAGCCGATTTGGAGCGCGGCTCGGCGTGGCGCACGCGAGCATGCCGCCGCCCGAACCGAACGGCTGCAAGCCTCATTATAGTGTTGGGAAACCGGCCGGGCGCGGAAAATCAGAAACTCAGGCCCATCGAAGGCTGGAAGCCGGAGCTCGAGCCGCTTTGGGATCCGGTCGGCCCGCCACCCTGCATCGTCGTCGATTGCTCGAAGAATTTCTTGCGTCCCGCAGCGACACTCGGATCTTCACCCACCCCCGCCGACGAGCCGCCGGACGATCTCGGCGCAGCGATCGACCAATCCTCGGAAAAATCGTTGGGGTTGCTGCTCTCGACCGTCTTGGCATGGGCCTTATGTGCCGGATGCTTCGGCGCTTGGCCGTCTTGCGCAAGAGCAGCCGACGCAAGAGCAACCGAGCCCCAGCCGAGAACGAGGATTGCCGCTAAGCCGATGCAACGCCGAACCATATCTGCCCCCAAGAAAGACAGGATCCGGGCGGAATTTACCCCGGATCGCCTTTGCCGGCACTCACATGTCCGAGAGCGCGAAGGACACGGCGCCGCCCATCTCAAGCGAGGAATTTATAACGTAATCAGAGCTTTGGAATCCACGATTTCTTTGCCACATCAGCCGCCAAAGCGCCGACCACTTTCACGAAAACGGCATTCTCGTTCTTGCGGCAGAAATCCAGCGCGGACGACCGCACTTTAAGCGCTGCGGCCGTCAGGCGTTTCTCGTCCTGCGTGCCGAGCCGCGCCGCCAGAAACCCATAGATATAGCCTGCGAACAGCGCCGCCTTGTCGTCCCGCGCGGCAGTGAATTTTGCGCATGACGCCAAAGCGAGCGGTTCGGCGGACGCGGGCGTCATCGCCGCAACGGCGAGCGCGACGCCCGCAAACATCGAAATCCGTGACCGCATTTCAGCCTCCTGCTCTTCCGATCGCGGAGGCATATAGAGCCACAATGGCGGGTTTACGACGCCTCGGCGCGAACGTTTTGCGGCTCGATCAGGACCGGGACAGCCCCCGCAAGAGGCCTGCCCGCCGATCGGTCAGCCTCAATCGACCTCGAGCTGCCGATTGATGGCGAGTGCCAAAACCGTGACGATCGCACCCGACAGCAAATAGCCGCCGGAGGACATGACGCCGAAGCGGCTCGAAACGGCAAGCGCGACATAGGGCGCGAAACCGGCGCCGAAAAGCCACGCAAGATCAGACGTCAAGGCCGAAGCCGTATAGCGATAGATTTGCGCGAAATTGGAGGCGACCGTCCCAGAGGCCTGGCCAAACGAAAGGCCGAGCAGAATGAAACCGATGACCATATAGGCCGTCTCGCCGGCATCGCCGGTGTTGAGCAATTGCGGCGCAAAACCGCTGAACGCGGCGATCGCGGCAGCGGTGATGCTCAACACCCGCGTGCGGCCGATGCGGTTGGCGATGAGGCCGGACGCGACCATCGCGATCACGCCAAAAATGGCGGCGATCAATTCGAGGATGAGAAACTTCTCTGCCGTCTGATTGGTGAACAGCAAAACCCAGGACAAGGGGAAGACCGTCA
>JAJXZC010000342.1 GCA_021780275.1 Pseudomonadota bacterium | reverse complement strand
CTCATTCGCCAAAAGCGTCACCTATGCGCTTCGGGATGTGGATCACGTCATGTTTGTCGATGACCAGCATCTTGCGACTGACCCCGCTATCGGGGCCCAGATCGCAACCAAATTTACGAGAATTCCGCCCTCGGCCTTTGAGGAGCATTGCGAGAGCCTTATTGCGGCCAACAGGGCGATCCTCGTTAACGGTCACTCCGCTTGTCTGAGCCGACACAAGGATTCAGCCTCCATCTTTATCGAGGATGACGGCAAGCAGTTCTATCTGAGGCCTAAAGACAAGAGCTGACAGAACCACCTGCATGTCTTTGTAATTTCGTAGTATTTGGCGATTGAATGGCTGCTCCCGCGGCAGCTTTATATTCTTTTTATTAGGTAGATATTGTATCTGGCGGGTCGGGCCCCGCTTTTGCCCCTACTGCCTGCCTCGTGGCTTAACGCTGGCTCAGCCGCCCGGCGGCTGATAAAAGTCTGGCCTATAACAGTTTTCTGTCTTCCGGGCTCTCTGGGTCCGGGAACCTCTGGCGAAACCGGGCGAATACCCATGATGGACGAGAGCGAAGGCCGCGTGGCCACGATCGAGCGCAAGACGAAGGAGACGGAGATTTTCGTCTCTCTCGATCTCGACGGTTCGGGCGAATATGACGTCGATACGGGCATCGGGTTTCTGGACCACATGCTGGAACAGCTGTCGCGCCATTCGCTGATCGACCTCAAGGTCCGCGCCACGGGCGACCTGCACATCGACTTCCACCACACGACGGAAGACACCGGCATCGTCATCGGCGAGGCCGTTCGTCAGGCGCTGGGCGATTTCAAGGGCATCCGCCGCTATGCGACGGCCATCATCCCGATGGACGAGACCTGCACACGCGTCTCCATCGACGTGTCGCAGCGGCCCTATCTGGTCTGGAAGGTCAATTTCTCGAAGCCGAAGCTTGGCGAAATGGACACGGAACTCTTCAAGGAGTGGTTCCAGGCCTTCGCCCAGAATGCGGGCATCACGCTGCACATCGAGAACATGTACGGCGAGAACAATCACCACATCGTGGAATCCTGCTTCAAGGGCCTTGCCCGCGCGCTTCGCGACGCGATCGAGATCGACCCCCGCGCCGCCAACCGCATTCCCTCGACCAAGGGCAAGCTCGGCAGCTGAGACTGCCGGGCTACCGCCCGACCGATACAGGGCTGGGGTCGATACAAGGCGGGGGTTGGTACAAGGCTGGCAATTTTCCGCCGTCTGGCCTAGATAAAGCCCGAAATGCCCGACCCGCTTCCGAAGCGCCGGTACGGGCCGAAGGACATGGCCCCATGCGTCTCTACACCGTGCACGAAATGAGCGGCGCCACCGCGAAGGGCGATGGCCTCGAACTCGTGCATGAAGGCTTCTCCTGGACCGCGCTTTTCTTCGGGCCTCTCTGGCTTGCCTATTACCGGTCTTGGCTCGCCCTCGCGCTTTATCTGGCCGTCTCGGTCCTGCTCGCCGCCGTCATCGGGGCCGCAGGTCTCGGCGCCGGGGGGGCCATCGTCTGCCTTGCCGCCTTTCAGTTCCTTTTTGCAGGCGAAGCGAATGAGATCCGCCGCCGGGCGCTGGTGCGGAAGGGCGCTCGTGAAATCGCGATCGCCAGCGGCCGCAATCTGACCGAGGCCGAGCGCGATTTTTTCCGCCGCTGGTCCGGCCCTTCAATCGTCGCGGGCTCCACGCCGTCATGGCCGCCGCCTGTCGAGACCCTTCCGCCGCTTATGCCGGGCGCGGTCTGGCCTCGCCGTCCCGTCGCTGACGATCACGGCGTTCTCGGTCTCTTTCCAAAGGCGGGGGGCTGAAATGCTCGTCACGATTATCGACTACGGTTCCGGCAATCTGCGCTCTGCGGCCAAGGCCTTTGAGCGCGCCGCGCTCCAAACGGGCGCCCATGCGCGCATTCTCGTCACCGGCAATCCCGGCGATGTCCGGAGCGCCGATCGCGTCGTTCTGCCGGGCGTCGGTGCCTTTGGCGACTGCCGCGCGGGGCTCGACGCCATCCCCGGCATGATCGAGACTCTGGAAGAGGTCGTGCGCCGCGATGCGCGCCCCTTCCTCGGCATCTGCGTCGGCATGCAGCTCATGGCGACGCGAGGCCTCGAACATGGCGTTCACAAGGGCTTCGGCTGGATCGAGGGCGACGTCACGCTGATGAAGCCACTCGATTCCGAGCTCAAGATTCCGCATATGGGCTGGAACACCATCACGGCGCTCCGCCCCCACGCCCTGCTCGACGGCATACCGACCGGCGACAATGGGCTGCATGCCTATTTCGTCCACTCATATTCCCTCGTCGCTGCGCATGAGGAAGATGTCGTCGCGCGCACCGATTACGGCGGGCCGGTCACGGCCATGGTCGCGAAGGAGAATATGGCGGGCACCCAGTTCCACCCCGAGAAGAGCCAGGCGCTCGGTCTCGCTCTCATCGGCAATTTTTTGAAGTGGCGTCCATGATCCTCTTTCCCGCCATCGACCTCAAAGACGGGCAATGCGTGCGCCTTGTGCGCGGCCTGATGGAAGAAGCCACCGTCTTCAACGACGATCCGGCCGCGCAGGCCCGTGCCTTCGAGCAGGCGGGCTTCGAATATATCCATCTCGTCGATCTCAACGGCGCCTTTGCGGGCCATCCGGTCAATGCGGGCGCGGTCGAGGCGATCCTCAAGGCGATCAGCATTCCGGCTCAGCTCGGCGGCGGCATTCGCGATCTCGCCACCATCGAGATGTGGCTCGAAAAGGGTATCCGCCGCGTCATCATCGGCACGGCGGCGGTGAAGAACCCCGGCCTCGTCATCGAGGCCTGCAGCAAGTTTCCGGGCCGCATTGCCGTCGGTCTCGACGCCAAGGGCGGTCGCGTCGCCACCGAAGGCTGGGCGGAAGTCTCCGACCTTACCGTCCTCGACATGGC
>JAJXZC010000169.1 GCA_021780275.1 Pseudomonadota bacterium | reverse complement strand
AACGCGTCTCGATGCCGGACTTCGATATCGACTTCTGTCAGGACCGCCGCGACGAGGTGATCCGCTACGTGCAGTCGCGCTACGGCTACGATCAGGTGGCGCAGATCATCACCTTCGGAAAGCTCCAGGCGCGCGCCGTGCTTCGCGATGTCGGGCGGGTTCTGCAACTTCCCTATGGTCAGGTCGACCGTCTCTGCAAGCTTGTGCCGAACAATCCGGCCAATCCGGTGACGCTCGAGGAAGCGATCAGGGGCGAGCCGCGATTGCAGGAAGCGCGCGATGCGGAGGAAGCCGTCGCGAAGCTCCTCGAAATCGGCCAGCGCCTCGAAGGCCTCTATCGCCATGCCTCGACCCATGCCGCCGGTGTGGTGATCGGCGACCGGCCGCTCGACGAACTGGTTCCTCTTTATCGCGATCCGCGTTCCGACATGCCGGTGACGCAGTTCAACATGAAGTGGGTCGAGCCCGCCGGGCTCGTGAAGTTCGACTTTCTGGGTTTGAAGACGCTCACCGTTCTCGACCAGGCGGTGAAGCTGATCGCGCGGCGCGATATCCATGTCGATCTGCTCCACCTGCCGCTCGCGGATGAAAAGACCTTCGCCATGCTCGGGCGCGGCGAAACGGTCGGCGTGTTCCAGCTTGAAAGTTCGGGCATGCGCGATGTGCTGCGCAAGCTCAATGCCGACCGCTTCGAGGACATCATCGCTCTCGTCGCGCTCTATCGCCCGGGACCGATGGACAACATCCCGAGCTATGTGCGCCGCAAGCACGGAGCGGAAGAGCCGGACTACCTGCACCCGTTGCTGGAGCCGGTGCTCAGGGAGACCTACGGCGTCATCATCTATCAGGAACAGGTGATGCAGATCGCGCAGATCCTGTCCGGCTATTCGCTCGGCGAAGCCGACCTTCTGCGCCGCGCCATGGGCAAGAAGATCAAGGCGGAAATGGAGGCCCAGAAGGAGCGCTTCGTCACCGGCGCGGTCGCCAAGAATATCGACAAGACACAGGCCTCGAACATCTTCGAACTGGTCGACAAGTTCGCGGGTTATGGCTTCAACAAGTCGCATGCCGCCGCCTATGCGCTCGTCGCCTATCAGACCGCCTGGCTCAAGGCGAACCATCCGGTCGAATTCATCGCCGCCTCGATGAGCCTCGATCTAGGCAACACCGACAAGCTCAACATCTTCAAGCAGGATGCGCAGCGGCTCGGTATCCGGGTCAGGCCGCCAAGCATCAACGAATCCGAGTCCGTCTTCGCGGTGAAGGACGGCGACATCATCTATGCACTGTCCGCGATCAAGAATGTGGGCCGGCAGGCGATGGACCATCTGGTCGAAGTGCGCGAGGAGGGCGGGCCTTTCCGCGATCTTTTCGATTTCGCGCGGCGGATCAATCCGCGCTTCGTCAACAAGCGGGCCTATGAAAACCTGGCCCGCGCCGGCGCCTTCGACTGCCTCAATCCGAACAGGGCGCAGGTTCTGGCGGCGGTCGATCTGGTGCTCGGCACGGCGAACGCCTCGGCGCAGGAGCGCGAGTCGAAGCAGGACAGCCTCTTCGGCGAGGCGACGGGCGCGAAGGTCGCCAATCCGGCGCTTCCCAATGTCGAGGCCTGGACGCCGATCGAGCGGCTCAACGAGGAGTTCAATGCCGTCGGCTTCTACCTGTCGGGTCACCCGCTCGACGACTACCAGACCGCTCTGCGGCGTTCGAATGTCGTGACCTATGGCGAACTCGTCGCGCGCGGCAATCAGGCCGAGCTCGTGGCGGGCACGGTGACGGCCAAGCAGGAGCGGAAGTCCAAGAAGGGCAACCCCTTCGCATTTCTCAGCCTTTCCGACCCGAGCGGCCAGTTCGAGATCGTGGTCTTTTCGGAGGTGCTGGGGCGCGCGCGGGAGCTGATGGAGCCGGGCAAATCGGTCGTCGTCTCGGTCGAGATCGACCGCTCAAACGATGAGGCAAAGCTCAGGGCGCAATCGGTACGGTCGGTCGACGAGGTGGTGGCGAATGCGGCGGCGGGCATGAAAATTTTCATCGAGACGCCGGAGCCCCTGGGGGCGCTCAAGTCGCGCCTCGCCGAAAAGGGCCGGGGGCTCGTCTCGCTGGTGCTGATGGGCGAGGGCGGCCGGGAAGTCGAAATGAAGCTTCCGGGCGGTTTCAAGGTAACGCCGCAGATTCGCGGGGCCATCAAGTCGGTCCCGGGCGTGGTCGAGGTGCAGGAGATTTAGGGACTTGGAGCAGGATGATTTGGGTAACGCACAGAATCACCTGATTGTGCATTAATGGTTACGAAGCATCTCATTCCCCTGGATATCGCCGCCGACTATCAGGTCGAGGAATGGCGAAATGCGACTGGCGTGCTTCAAACGGCGCATCCGCAGGAGTGGCAACACGTCCAAGATGTATTGAAGGCCTTCGAGTTTCGGAAGAGCGAGATTCTGAAAGGTGGCGGTCGTAAGAGCGTGATCGCGGAGCGTATAGACAGCTTCCTCGAAGGACGCGGGTGGGTTGAGAAAAAATTCGAGACGATAATTCGCGTTGACGAGGAAGAGACAATATCGCCGACGCACAAGGTGGATTGTTTCAAGGGGCGAGTTGGTCTGGAAATCGAATGGAACAACAAGGATCCGTTCTTCGATCGCGATCTAAATAACTTCCGGCTGCTTTTTGATCTTCGGGTAATTGATGTGGGAGTGATCATCACACGAGCGAGTAACCTGCAAGCTGTTTTCAAGGGATTGGGCAAAAAGGTAGCCGAAAAGTACGGGGCATCCACCACGCACATGGACAAGCTGTTGCCGCGGATGGAAGGCGGAGGTGGCGGCGGGTGCCCCGTTGTCGCTTTCGGTATTCGAAGAGCAGCCTACTTCGACGACGGTCTGCCTGCACCCGAGGCCGCAAAGGCCGATGTCGCATTGGATAAGGAGAACT
>JAJXZC010000762.1 GCA_021780275.1 Pseudomonadota bacterium | reverse complement strand
CACCGAGCGCGAACCAGACCGGAACCTTCTTGCCGTCCGGTCCGGTTTCATACTCCGAGAAGGACGTGAACGGCACGACGCATCGGTTCGACGGCCCGAGCCAGCGCCGCCAGTGGGGCGACGTCGTATTGCGGACGTTGGTGACGCCGGGGTCGGTCGTCCGGCCCTTGAGGGCGAACACCGGCGACGGCATGCCCCACCTGGCGATCGCCAGCTCGCGCCCGCCGTCGCCCATTCTAACGATCGGCGCCGGGTAGTCGGGGAAGATGCCGGGCATCGGCGGCAGGTTGCCGGTTAGGTCGCGGGCGATCCGAAACAGCGAGCGCATCGCGTCCTGAGCCTTGGTGATGGAATAAAGATTACACATGAGGTCCAATCGCTCGGCAGAAAAGCCCACGCTATAGGAAAAGACACGCCAGCGAGAGAGGACCGCCAGCATGATCCCGGAACGATTCGTAACAGAGTATCCTTCGCGCTGCGTGGAACTCTTCGACATGATGGAGCCGTTGGCGCGCCAAAAGGATCTCGTCGGCTCCTTTTCCCTGATCGTCGCCACTTCGGTTTTCTTGATACCCTATGAACGACTGAAAGCCGCACATCCGCTGAACTCATCGAGCAGCGGACAAGAGCTCTACGGAGCCATTCGACGGGTCGAAAGACAACGATTTCTCGAATCGGAAGTTTGGGGCGGCCGATGCACGCAAAGCTGGCATTCGAGCAGGATTATGAACAGAGTGGAATACACCGCGGACTGGCTCGACGAGAACGAGCAGCACCCGATGGCTCCTGACGCCCAAAATAACATATTCAGCAAGAAGTTTGGGGATGTCACACGCGTGATCCGCAATGCGCTGGCGCACGGCAACGTGGTCTATCTTGACGAGAATGGATTTGAGACTCGGGGCGCGAAGCTCCGGTACTTGGCTTTCCTGTCGCGGTATGAGGAGACGGAGGAACAGCGCCTGAAGAGCAAGACCTACCGACTCGTGACCACGACGGAGGACGGCTTCCTTAGTTTTGTGAAGTCATGGGCGGCATGGCTGGCTGATCTCCCAGTCGACACCAGCTTTAGCGAAGCTGCGGAATAAGACCGCGCGTCGTTCGAGCGCCCTTCAGCCCGGTTTCACAGCGCTGAGCACAGCGGACCGGAACGCGAACCGGACGCCTTCGGGAGATCGGCAAGCGCTCAAGTCCATCGTGTCGCCGTCGACGCTGGCCTCGATCATTGCCAACAGCCCAGCGCGATCGTCGTTGAGCGGGAACGAGCGAGCGACGAATTCGGGCGCCAGATATGAGACCTCGAACCGCTGGATCTCGGGGGCGCCGAGGCCGGTCGCCTCGAAGAGACGCCGCAGAAATTGCAGTGGCCTGTGCGTAGTCGTCGACGGATCGCGAAAGCGGTCTACGGCGTTGAATGCCGCGGCCTTTGGAATCTCTGACCTCTGCGCCATCGTATAGACGGTCTTTTCTGCGACCTTCAGCAAGCTGGCGACCTCCGACAATTTCAGGACTTCGTCCGGCATGACCGGCCTTTCGATGGTGACTAAGGCAAAGGTTGCCAGCATCTTCAATAAAGGCGGCGCTATCTGCGCGTAGGGAGGCTTACTATAACATAGACGAAAGTCGTGTTTAAGCCTCGCATTTCCGCCCCGATCCCGTGGAAACATTCCCCTCAACCTGAACAGTGTCGGGAGGGTCCCCTCGCGCCAGCGAGCGCGTTTTGTCGTATATGCAGAGGACAAACGATATTGGATAAGAATTTTGATAAGACGTGGCGGTTCATTGAAAGCATCGAGCGTTCCAGCGACGCGGCCGAAGTCGAACGATCACTGCTGAAAATTGCCATCCAGTACGGCTTCAACTCTGTATTCGCCGGAATTGTGCCCACATCCAGCGTCTCGCGCGAAGAAATCGCATCGCGGATCCTATTCCAACGTTTCCCCTCGGAATGGGCCAGCCGCTACCACGACCGCGGCTACGTCTTTCGCGATCCGATTGTGCATCGCCTCCAGAGCGATCGGGCTCCCTTCGATTGGAATGAGGCCTACAGCTCCTGCCCCGCGGCCGACGACGTCGCGCTGATCAAGGGCGAGGCGTCGGAATTCGGCCTGCGCGATGGGCACGTGGTCCCCGTGTCGACGCTCGACGGGAGTCTCGCGGCGGTTTCGTTCGGCGGCGGCAGCGCCGACATCGACCCGGAAGCCCGCGCCGTTCTCGGCTTCGCCGCGAGTTACGCAGTCGGCAGCTTTCTGCATCACCGGGAAAGCCGCCAGCGTCTGCTCGGAAAAGTTAGCCCGCGCGAATTCGACTGTCTGCTCTGGGCGGCCGAGGGCAAGACGGATTGGGAGATATCCGTCATCCTCGGCATCTCCAAGCCCACCGTCGTCAAACACCTCTTGTCCGCCCGCGAAAAACTCGGCGCCGTCACCAAGGGCCACGCGATCGCCCTCGCCTTGCGGATGAAGCTGCTGCGCTGAGTCCGCCGGCTGTCCGCATCACTCCATGCGCTGACCTTTGTTCGTCTGCGCCTCGGCGCCCTCGCCCTCGATGTCGCGCAAGACCTTTTCCTGCTCCGCGCGGAGTTTCGCCAGCGCGTCGGACTCGACCAACGCCTGCGGCAAAGGCCGCGCCGGATGGTCGGCGAGGATGTTCGCCGCCTCTCGCGCCGCAGCAGCCTCCCGTGCCTCGCGCGCCGCAGCTTGCTGCGCGCCGGCGACCACTGCCCGATCGGCGAGGGTTTCGCGCTGCGACTCGGGATCGACCCCGCCCCTTCCCTCCTGGCGGCGCTCGGCCTCGATCGCCCGATCGGCGAGTCGCCGCGCCTCGGCCGCCTGCCTCACTTCCGTGGCGCGGATCGCCTCGGCGCGCTCGATCAGGCGGTCGGCGTTCGCGCCGGCGATTCTTTCGACTTCGGCGCGCGAAAGCTCTTG
>JAJXZC010000156.1 GCA_021780275.1 Pseudomonadota bacterium | reverse complement strand
TCTGGCTGGAACTTCCCCCAGCAGTTTATCTGGCCGCTGCGGTCGTGGCGCTCGTTTGGTTCATGCAGAACTTCACCAAAATGGGGCGCTACCTCTACGCGATCGGCGGCAACCTCCAGGCGGCCACGGTCTCCGGCGTGCGCACCAAGACCTATCTCGTTCTGGCCTATGTGGCCTGCTCCGTCCTGGCCGCAGTGTCGGGATTAGCTCTGACCGCGCAAATCGGCTCGGGACAGGCCGTGATCAGCGCGCAATTGACGCTAGAGAGCATCGCCGCGGCGGTGATAGCGGGGGTGAGCCTGAAGGGCGGCGTCGGGCGGGTGGAGATGGTGACACTGGCGGCGTTCTTCTTGCTCATCTTGACTGACGCCATGGATCTCTTACGCATCGACCCCCGACTCCAAACGATCTTCCTCGGCCTCATCGTCGTATTCGCCGTGGCCATAGAGGAATTGGCGAAGCGGAGGACGCCCGTTGACTGACGCCGCCTCGATGTCCCTGTCGGACGCCGCGCCGCGCCGAAGCTTACTCGGCTGGCTGCTGGTTTTCAGTCTGCCGCTGCTCATGATTATCATGGAGCTGTCGGTCTATGCGTTCGAACCGCGCGTTTTGTCGCTGCGCAATGTCGTCAATGTTCTCAACCAGTCGAGTTATCTTTTCATCTTCGCCGCCGCGCAGATGATGGTCATTCTGACGCGCGGGTTCGATCTTTCGCTCGGCGCCGCGGTTTCATCGGTCAGCGTGGCCAGTGCTCTCGCGATGACAGGGTTGGCGAAAGCAGGCTCGCCCGATTTCGTCGTTGTGGCCGCCGGTCTTGTCGCGGGCCTCGGGTTGGGCGCGCTCGTCGGCCTGTTCAACGGCGGTTTTGTCGCGGGACTCGAGATCAACCCGTTCGTCGTCACGCTTGGCAGCCTGAACATCTGTCTTGGTCTATCGACGACGATTTCGGGCGGAAGCCCGGTGTTCAACGTTCCCGATGTCTTTAGCCGGCTGTTCTACAACGGCGTGCTGATTCCCGGAGTCTCGATCCCAATCACCATCGCGATCGTCATCGGCTTCGCGCTTTATTTCCTGCTCAACTACACGACCTTCGGGCGCTCGCTCTATATCATCGGCAACAATCCGCGCGCGGCGCTCGTCGCCGGCCTGCCGAGCCGGCGCTATCTGCTCACCGCCTATGTCGCCTGCTCGCTGCTAGCGGCGTTCGGCGCCCTGATGTTGACCGCTCGCACGGGGTCTGGCGAACCGAATCTCGGCGGCAGCATGATGATGGAAAGCATTGCAGCGGCGGTGATTGGCGGCGTCAGCCTACAGGGCGGCGTCGGCGGCGTCGGCGCCGTCGTCTTCGGCGCATTGTTCGTGACGATGCTGTCGAACTCAATGGACCTTCTGGAAGTGGGCGGCTACGCCCAGCAGATCCTGCTCGGCTGCGTCATCATCCTCGCGATTTTTCTCGATCGCCTTCGGCGGACGCGGGCTTGAGCGAGGCTCTTAGCCGCAGCGCAAAGCGGAGACGTCACACATGGCGTTCAAGTGCGATGTTCCGGCCGTCCCCACCTCCTTGCAAGACGATGACGTCGTTCGCATCACGCGCTGGGACTTTGCGCCGGGCGCGGTCACGGGATGGCACCAGCACGCATGGCCCTATTTCGTTGTGCTGCTGACCGCTTCACACATGCGCATCCATGACGGCGAGAGGGTTGTGGATCTCGACTTCCCCGCCGGCCACAGCTACATGCGGCCCGCCGGCGTCACCCACGACGTGATGAACGGCGGCGATCAGCCGATGGCGTTCATCGAAATCGAGGTCAAGAACCCCAATCGGCTCGCGAACTTGACCTGAGGCTCTGGTCGCCGCCGAGGGCGCGGCGGTCGCCATCGTCGCCTCCCAAAGTTTGCAGCGAGCGGAGCACGTCCTCTCCGCGATCCGCGGGAAGGGCGGCGAGGCGGCGGCTTTCGTCGCCGATTGCTCAAGCATTGACGAGATCCGCCGCCTGGCGGGCGAAGTTGTCGGGCGCTTCGACGGCGTCGACATTCTCGTCAACAATACGGGAATCATGCACACCGCGTCGATCGAGGACACTACCGAAGAAAAGTGGGACGCGCAGCTCGATCTCAATCTGAAGGGCGCGTTCTTCCTCACGCAAGCCTGCCTGCCCGAGTTCAAACGCAAGGGGCACGGCAAGGTGATCAACGTAACGTCGATCTGAGGCATTGGCGCCGGGCCGAATTGCCCGGCCTATTGCGCATCGAAGGGCGGGCTTGAGAACTCACCCGAGCACTCGCGGTAGAGATTGGAAAATACGACATCAACGTCAATTCTCTCGCGCCGGGGAGCATCGAAACGCCGCTCAACACGCACCTTCGCGGCGCCGAGATGGCCGCCTATGTCGCGCAGATGCGCGCGCTGACCACAACGGGTCGGGATTTCCTCCAACCCAAGGAGTTGACGGGAACGGCCGTATATCTCGCCAGCGGGGACTCCGACTCCGTGCATGGCGTGACGGTCACGTTCGACGCCGGCTGGTCCGCCTCGCGACAGCGACGCCAACTCTAGAAAACGTCAGGGAGGCGCTCGCTTTTGCGCGACGGATCGTCGTTCAAACAAGTTGGTGAAGATCTAGTTGATTGCCGGGTGTGCTGGCAGCGCCAATCAATGCCTTCGACTTTTTCGCCGGCGCCTAATTGAAATCGGCGGCGTTACGCGGCGCTAAACGTCCGGTCTGCGCAAGCCGTCGCTTGCGCGATGGCGCGCGACAAAGCGCGCCCAAGAGTTTCTCCGCGGCGCTTGGCGCCAAGCCCCCGCCGGCGCTGCTTGGGGATTGTTCAGCCCGACCAAAGAGCGCGCAGCGTTGCCGGAAGTTTATGCAGACCCCAGTCTCATAAACTGGAATTATGAGGCCGGCAAAATCTTCTCATTTGCCAATATTTTCT
>JAJXZC010000495.1 GCA_021780275.1 Pseudomonadota bacterium | reverse complement strand
CCCGCTCAGGGTGCGTCTTGGCGAAGGGCTCATTCTCGACCCGGACGAATTCTACATTCTTGCCTCGCGCGAGGCGGTTCACGTGCCCGCGAGCCATGCGGCGGAAATGGTTCCCTATAACCCGCTGGTCGGCGAGTTCCGCGTTCACTATGCGGGCTTCTTCGATCCGGGCTTCGGGGCCAAGGAAGCGGGCGGGCTCGGCAGCCGCGCCGTGCTCGAAGTGCGGAGCCATGACGTGCCGTTCATCCTCGAACACGGGCAGATCATCGGCCGCCTCGTCTTCGAGCGTCTGACGGATCGCCCGGCGGTTCTCTATGGCGAGGGGCTCGGCTCGAATTATCAGCGTCAGGGCCTGAAACTCTCCAAGCACTTCAAGCCGCTCTGATGCGATGACGGCGCGCAACGTCCTTCCTTACGCGCTCTCCTTTCTGCTGTTGGTGCTATGCAACGCGGCGGGCGGGCTCGTCGCGTCGCTGCTGCATCTGCCGGTGCCGGGAACCGTGATCGGCATTCTGATTCTGCTCGGCGGCCTCGCGGTTCTCGGTCGCGTGCCGCATCCGATCCGCCGCACCGCCGAATTTCTGCTCCACCATTTGAACTTCTTCTACATCCCCGCCGGCGTCGGCGTGATGGCCTATGCGGCGCTGGTGCGGCAGGACCTCCTGCCGATCGTCGCCGCGCTTCTTGGCGGCACGGCCGTTGCGCTGGTCGCCGGTGCGCTTGCCTTTCACTGGACGGCGAAGCTGACGGGCAATGCGGAGGAAGAATCGTGAGTGTCAATTGGCCCGTCGCCGCGCAAGGCGCGTTGTGGCTCGCGCTCACCTTCGCGGCCTATCTCGGCGCGCGCCGTCTTCAGCAGGTGCTCAAGGGAAGTCCGCTCGCCAATCCGGTGCTCATTGCGGCGGCCCCGCTCATCGCGCTGCTCGTCGCGAGCGATACGAGCTATGCCGAATATTCCCATGGCGGATGGCTGCTGCTCTGGCTGCTGGGCCCCGCGACGGTGGGCCTCGCCGTGCCGCTCTACCTCAATTTCGCCGAGGTGCGGAGCGCGCTTCTGCCCATGATCGCGGCGCTCATTGTCGGTTCGCTCACGGCGGTGATCTCGGCGGTCGCGATCGGATATGAACTTGGCGCAAGCATCGAGACGATCCGTTCGCTGGCGCCGAAATCGGTGACGACGCCGATTGCCATGGGCATTGCCAGGGAAATCGGCGGCATTCCCGCACTCACCGCCGCCTTCGTGATCATCACGGGCGGCGTCGGTGCGATCTGCGGGAGCGCCTTGTTCAATCTGGTCGGTGTGACCGACCGCCGTGCGCGGGGTTTTGCGATGGGTGTTGCCGCGCATGGCATGGGCACTGCGCGCGCGTTTCAGGTGAGCTTGAAGGCAGGCACTTTTTCGGGCGTAGCCATGACGATCAACGGCATCGTCACGGCGCTGCTCCTGCCCATGTTGTGGCTTCTTTTTGCCCAATGACCATACAAAAAAGGCATGGTGCAAATAGCGCCACGCCCATGCCGTCTCGTAGTCCTGCTCGATGGTTATAAGGAATTGCCGCGACCGGCCCCCGGGGGGTCAGGGGTCAAGTCGACCGGTCGCGCAACCCTGGCGGAAGCTCAGAGGTGATCCGGGTTTCCGTCAAACATCTTGAAATTCACGTCGCCGCCTTTGGCATCGAAACGGCGGAGCGTTCCCTTCTCATCGACCTGATAATCGAAGCAGCCGCTCGTACGGTCCGATCCGAGATAGACGCAGAACTTGCCGTCCTTTACGTCCCACTTGCCAGCGTAGTGCTTCCACTTGCCGGCCTGTTGGCAGGGACGTTCGCCACCGCGAATTGTGCCGTTGGCATCGTAATATTCACGGAAGTCGTTGCGCCCGACGCCGCATGCCAGGTACTGGCCTTCGATCGTCTTGCCGACGATGAGCTTCGCAACGTCCTCACCCTTCATATAGACATCGGCGAATGCCGAACCGGCGATCAGGCCAGCCATTGCGACACCGGCCACCAACAGCGATTTCATTTTCATTCTCTGTCTTCTCCCTTGGATGGACCAATGAACGGAAAGGCCTCCCGTTCGTCCGATAGGGAAAGACTGACGCTGAGGAACCGGTTGCTCATTGATTAGGGTCAACAGTCCCGATTTGGGGCAATCGGGGGTGGGCGTCAGGCCGCCGAGCAGCTGCCGCCACCCAGCACACAGAATTTGGCGCAGTGGCGGTGGTTGAGTTTCACGGGGCGGAAGCTCTCGGCAAGCGTGGCGCCGAGGTCGAATTGCGGGTCGTCCGGCAGAAGGGTGCAGGCGACAACGCGGGGAGAGGCCGCGCCCTTGCGCTTCACGACCATACGGCTCGTCGCGCACATGAGGCTCGCCGGATCGACATGAAGTATGCCCCAGCAGGCCGTAGTGATTTCAGGCACCTCAGCCTTCTCGTCCATTTCGGGGAAGAGGACGAGCGAGGTCCGATCCGACGCGTTGAGCGCTAATCCCTCCCGCGCGAAAAGCGCGGCATAGCCTGCCCGTTCCGCTTCTTCCGGCTCGCCCGATCTCGTGCGACCAGCGACAGCAAGGGAGAAGCCCTCATGCGCAAGGAAGCGCAAGCCTTCCATGGACCTTGCGAAGGAACCCGCGCCTCGCTCGCGGTCGTGGATTTCATCCGTATAGTGATCGATGCTGACCCGCAGATGAAGCGACGCGCCATATTGAGCCTTGAGGCGCAGAAGCTCCTCGCGGCAGCGCGGACGCATCATCGGCTGCATTGCATTGGTGAGGATGAGAACTTCGTACCCGCGCCCAAGGGCATCTTCTACCATGTCGAAGAGATCGGGGTTCATGAAGGGTTCGCCGCCGGTGAAGCCGATCTCGCGCGTCCTCAAGCCCTCGCGTTCGATCTCGTCCAGATAGCACGCGGCTTCGGAGGCTGTGATGTAGGCG
>JAJXZC010000032.1 GCA_021780275.1 Pseudomonadota bacterium | reverse complement strand
CCGCGACCATCCCGAGCGTTTTCGCCCGTCCCGTGATGTCGCCCGCCAGCGTTTCGGAAACGTGCGTGTATTCGGTGTAGAGATTGTTCTCGCACACGTAAATCACCGGCAATTTCCAGAGCTGCGCCAGGTTCATCTCCTCGTACACCACGCCCTGGCCCAACGCTCCCTCGCCGAAAAAGCAAGCCGCCACGCGCCCCGTATCCAGATATTTCGACGAAAACGCCGCGCCCGTCGCAATCCCCACGCTCCCCGCCACGATCGCGTTCGCGCCCAGGTTCCCGGTCGATGGATCGGCGATATGCATCGATCCGCCCTTGCCCTTGCAATATCCGGCCGCCTTGCCCAGCAGTTCGGCGAACATGCGGTCGGGTGACGCGCCTTTCGCCAGGCAATGTCCGTGCCCGCGATGCGTGCTGGTGATGTAATCCTCGCGCCGCAGCGCTTCGCACACGCCCACGGCCACTGCTTCCTCGCCGATGTAGAGATGCGCGAGCCCGGGCATCAGCGCGCGCGTGTACAGCTCGTTCACCTGTTCCTCGAACAGGCGAATCGCCATCATCTGGCGATACATGTGAATCCACAATTCCACTTCGGCTTGCGTAGCGGTCTCGATGCGGTTGCTGGCAGTTGTCATCTCGCAACTCCTGACATCTTCGCCAAAACGTCGAACATCACGGCAAAATCCTGCTTCGCCAGCCCCATCCCGCGGGCTGCCGTCAAAAATTCATTCGTCACCGCCGTCGTCGGCAGCGGCACATCCGGCTTCCGGCCCATCTCGAGCGCGAGCAGCATGTCCTTCTGCATCATGTTCACGTCGAACCACGCCTCATCGGGCAACTCGAGCACGAACGGACCGCGATACTGTACCATCGGCGAGGAGATCGCGCTGTGCGTCAAAACGTCCACCGCCGTCTCGCGCGCGATGCCGCTCTTCTCCGCCAGCAGCACGCCTTCGGAAAATGCCAGCATCTGCACCGCCAGGCTCAAATTCGTCGCGATCTTCATCGAGAGCGCGAGGCCATTGTCACCAACGTGCGTCACCTTCGGCCCGATATCCTCGAGCAGCGGCTTCACGCGCTCGAACGTCTCCCGCCGCCCGCCGACCATCACCGCCAATTTCCCCTGTTGCAGCGTGATCACGCTGCCCGAAACCGGCGCATCCAGCATGTCGGCCCCGCGCTCGCGCACCTTCGCCGCCACCGCGCGGCTCATCTCCGGGCTCACCGTGCTCATGTCCACCAGAATTTTGCCCTTGCCCATCGCGGCCAATATCCCGTCGGGTCCTTCAGTGATCTCGCTGAGCGCCGCGCTATTCGTCACCATCGTCAGGGTGACATCCGCGGCTTCGCACACCGCCCGCGGCGATTCCGCCCACTTCATTCCTTTTTCGATCAGCCATTCCGCTCTCGCCCGCGTGCGGTTGTACCCGGTGACCGTGTGCCCCTTTTCGAGCAGCCGCGCCACCATTTGCCCGCCCATCACTCCCAGGCCCACATAACCCAGCTTCGCCATGAATCAGACCGCCCTCTCGTATCGCAGGTTCTCGATGAACAGCGAAATCATCCGAACCCGCTCGAATTGCATTTGCACTGTCTGCCGCGCCTCCGCGGCGTCCCTTTGACTCACCGCCGCCGAAAAGCGCCTGCGATCATACTGCCGCGGCCCGGAACTTCCATAGACATAAAAATTTTCCTGCCACTCCTCGCGGCAGCCGCGCCGTCGGTAAGGCGAACGAAACAATCACTCGATTCGCCGCTCCCTGCCCGGCTCCGCCGCTCGTGCCAAGATCGCCATCCTCTTCTCGCGCGGCGCTTTCGACGCTTCGCGCGGCAGCGATAGTTTCAATTTGTTCTGCCAGGTCCCGCCAAACGCAGAATCGGTCACCAGGCCTGAGCGTGCCATCCGGGATGAATCCTTCGATCGGGTGAACAATCTGCTGGTGTAGTCTCCACGAGCGGAAGCAGTGTGCATTCTGTCCCTGGTGACGATCCGTTTAGCGTCGCGGTAGAGACACTATACCAATGGACCTCGGTTTGTCCAGTCGCCTCTCCCGCCAGACCTCCCCAACCTAAGCCGCTTCCTCGTTCACCGATCCGCGAGACTCCGCGCCGGCTCGGCGCCGATTGCGCGGAAAGCCATTCGCCGAGCCCGCCGCTCGGCCAGGAATCCTGCCGCATGTTTCGCTTCGATTTTTCGGCGTGACAAATTTCCGCTTTTCCCGGCCGGCAGATTTGCAATGTGCGACGTGATTCATAACAGAAAATTTTTCGCGCGAAGCCTGCCGGAAAGTTGTTGTCTTGTCGGCGCCGGCCTTCTGCGCCTTAATTCAGGCCGAGCGGCCCGCGACCGCCTGAAATGAAACCTACGCTCTCAATCGCGGCGCGCGCTTCGATGGAAAGCATTAATAAGGATAACGAATCTCCGCACTGGTCCTACGATATTACGATATTCCACGCGCACGCGATTCTGTCGTTCCCGACAATCTATCGTCTCACGACCATTGCAAACATCCGCTCCTCAGACACAATTCTCTCCGCGCTTATATATAAGGTTAGGCGCGCTCTCCTGTGGTCTTATGATATGACCGTATACCTACCGCACCATAATGCAATCCCCTCTTGACGGCCCTTCCCGACTTGGTGGTACAGTTGCCAGGCCAAGGCACGCTCTGCTTCGTCTGAGTCGAAGCGCCGCGGCGCGGTGATGAAGATCGATGTTCTCGATCGGAACTTTCTCAGGGAATTTTGCGAGCGCATGCTGATACTGTCCGAGCCCAGCTCGACGATTGAAAAGCACGCGAGCGAACTGCCGGCACTGGCGAATTTGCGTTTGCGTTTTTGCCTGATCGAACGCCACGCCGGCCGCGTCGCGAATTTTTCCGGCCGCTTTCCCATTTCCATTTCGTCGCCGCGTCGAGGATTTGCCGTTTTCGAGCGA
>JAJXZC010000837.1 GCA_021780275.1 Pseudomonadota bacterium | reverse complement strand
GCTTCGTTTGGGTCTGCTCAAATTTGAGCAGCGGGGGCGAGTTGACGCAGCCGCCGTTCCCCTACGTCAAGGTTGCTTGCGCGCAAAAATGGCTTGGATATTGGCTTTTCAGCACGATATGGGAGTGAGTAGCGGCAGCACAGGCCCGGCGCGCGCTGGACAAGCGTTCTCGCATGATCAAGATGGCGCCCAGACGAAACCGCATTTCGTAACACCCGGCCGATAGCCTCAAGCGGCGAACGGCCGATCCTCATAGGGAGATTCACCATGGCTGAAGCTTATATCGTAGCGGCGGCACGCACCGCCGGTGGCCGCAAGGGCGGCAAACTGAAGGATTGGCACCCCGTCGATCTCGGCGCGCAGGTCGTCAACGCGCTCATCGACCGCACGGGCATCGATCCGGCTCTCGTCGAGGACGCGATCTGGGGTTGCGTCGGTCAGGCTGGCGAGCAGGGCATGAACGTCGCGCGCAACGTCGTCATGGCGTCGAAGCTTCCCGAAAGTGTTCCGGGCACGTCGGTCGACCGTCAGTGCGGCTCCTCGCAGCAGGCGATCCAGTTCGCCGCGCAGGCGGTGATGTCGGGCGCGATGGATATCGTCGTCGCGGGCGGCGTCGAGAGCATGACGCGCGTTCCGATGGGTCTTCCGATCTCGCTTCCGGCGAAGAACGGCTTCGGCATCTATATGAGCCCCGAACTTCAGCACAAGTACCCCGGCGTCCAGTTCAACCAGTTCACCGGCGCCGAGATGATGGCGAAGAAGTACGGCCTGACGAAGGACGTGCTCGACGAGTTCGCCTTCAAGAGCCACCAGAAGGCGATTGCCGCGACGCAGGCCGGTGCTTTCAACAACGAGATCGTGCCGCTCGAAGTCACGACCGCGGAAGGCAACAAGGAAATCCACAAGATGGACGAAGGTATTCGCTACGACGCGAGCCTCGAGGCCATCAAGGGCGTGAAGCTTCTCGTCGAGGGCGGTGCGCTGACGGCTGCCAGCTCGAGCCAGATCTGCGACGGTGCCTCGGGCGTCCTCGTCGTCAACGAGAAGGGCCTGAAGCAGCTCGGCGTAAAGCCGCTCGCGCGCATCCACCACATGACGGTGGTCGGCGGCGATCCGGTCATCATGCTCGAAGCGCCGATCCCCGGCACGCTGCAGGCGCTGAAGAAGGCCGGCATGAAGATCGAGGACATCGATCTCTATGAAGTCAACGAAGCCTTCGCGTCGGTTCCGGTCGCCTGGCTCCAGCAGACGGGCGCCGATCCCGAGAAGCTCAACGTCAATGGCGGCGCCATCGCGCTCGGCCATCCGCTCGGCGGTTCGGGTGCGAAGCTCATGGCGACGCTCATCCATGCGCTCCATGCCCGTGGCAAGCGCTATGGTCTCCAGACCATGTGCGAAGGCGGCGGTCTCGCCAATGTGACGATCGTCGAACGCCTCTAAAGGCATCATTTGTATGCATACGGAAGGGCGGAGCAGAAATGCTCCGCCCTTTTTGTTGCCCTAACGCCGTCGCCTTGCGCTTTCCTGCTCCTTATCGTGTCACTCTCAAGTCGAGATTTGATAGACTGTGCGCAAATGGTCTATGGAGGGGGTGTCGATTTGCGTATGAAGATGAAGGAGCTTGAGCGCGAAACGGGCGTGGGGCGCGAGACGATCCGCTTCTATATCCGCGAGGGTTTATTGCCGGAACCGGAACGCCCGAAGCGCAATGTCGCGACCTACGGGCCCGAGCATGTCGCACGGCTGAAACTCATCCGTAAGCTGCAGCAAGAGCGCTTTCTGCCCCTCAGCATCATCAAGACCATCGTTGAGGCGCAGGCCGAAGGCCGTCCGCGTGAGCTGGAGGCGTTTATCGGGCTTGAAAACAGCGTCGGGCCGCTTCTCGCCGAATCACTCAGCCACACACCGCAAAGGATCGAGGATGTCTCGGCACAGACGAAATTGGGCGTCGACGATATTCGCGAGCTGGCGGGCTTCGGCTATGTGACGATCGATGTGCGCGGAGATGGCGAATGGCTGAGCCGGCGCAATGTCCGCCTTGTCGAACTTGTCGCCGAAAGCCGCGCCGCCGGCTTTACCGAGGAGGAGGCCTCTTATCGGAACGAGCATTTCCGCATCTACGCGCAAATGATGGATGTCGTTGCCAGATACGAAGTGTCGATCTTCTACCGAAACCTCGCAAGCCGGCTCGGTTCGCAGGAGGGCGCGGAACTTGCGGCGCGGGGCATTCGTCTCGTCAATGAAATCCTGCCGATTCTCCGCACCGAGAAGCTCATTCGGGAAATGACGCGGGTGAGCGAGGGCGGAATGCTCGATGAGGACGGAAGCGAGGGCTGACGCGGAGCCGCGCGTCAGTCGCTCAGTACCAGCGTGTCGCCCTTCTTCCAGTAAAGCCAGTATTCCTCGTCCTTCTTGAAGGTGAATTCCTCGATGTCGCGCGAGATGTTGCCGATGTCGGCGAGCAGCATCGTTCCCCCGCCGATATGGAAGAAGACATTGCTGAAACTGCCGTAATAGGCGACTTCGCCGACTTCGCCGCGCACGACGACGAGGTCCGGATTTTCCGGCCTCGTCTCGGAGACGAAAATCTTTTCCGGCCGGATTGCCAGCGCCACATCGCCATCGACATTGCCGGCAAGGTCAAGCTCGCCGATATTCGGCGCTTGGACCTTCACGCGGTTTTCTCCATTGCGCGTGGCCTTGGCGCCGATGAGATTGATCTTGCCGATAAAGTCCGCGACGAAGCGGCTGTTGGGATATTCGTAAAGCTGAGCGGGGCTCGCCACCTGGCGCACCTTGCCCGCATTCATGACAGCGATGCGGTTCGCCATCGATAGCGCTTCCGACTGGTCATGCGTAACGATGACGAAGGTGATGCCGACGGTCGCCTGCAGATGCACCAGTTCGAGCTGCATCGCCTCGCGGAGTTTGGCGTCGAGC
>JAJXZC010000644.1 GCA_021780275.1 Pseudomonadota bacterium | reverse complement strand
GAGCCAGATGATGGCGCCGACGCCCCACGTCATGCCGCTCAGAAAGGTGCCGATGGTATAGCGCCGCGCCCAACCCGGCGCATTGGCGACGACATCGGGGTCGGCGCGGAATTTTGCGCGCACCTGGTCGAAATAGAGTTGCGCGATGAGCTGGATCGCCAGCACGATCCCCGTCTGCCAGATGGGGGTGGTGTCGGAAAAAATGAGGCCGGTGATAACAATGGCGATGGCCATCGAATAGCGGCTCGTTGCGCCGAGATCGATCAGAAGTTTGATTTCCTCGGCCGCCACGCGCGCGGCGATGGCCGGCTTTCGGCGTATGGCGACGGCCGGGACGAAGGCAAGGCTCTCTTGTGTCGGTGATGTCGTCATTCTGGAGCTCGAAGCCAGAAGACCGGGCGGAGGGCAGCAATGGGATTTGCCCGATTTTTGGCGAACATCTGAGGAATTTCCTTGGCGTTTGGGCCCACCTGTCGCGTTGACTGCAGGCAGACCCAAGCTTAGGGTCCGGTCTCTTTACAAACCTTAAATCTTTGCCCAGGTCTCCCATGTCCGCTCACAGTCAAATCCCCAACGAAACTGCCCTTCTCGAAGCCGCTCAGGTCTCTAAAGCCTGGCCCTTTGAAGAAGCCCGCAAACTTGTTGAGCGGCTGGAGAAAGAGGGCAACCCGGACCGCGAAGTCCTCTTCGAGACTGGCTATGGTCCGAGCGGCCTGCCTCATATCGGCACATTCGGCGAGGTCGCCCGTACGACCATGGTACGCCATGCCTTTGAGGTGCTCGCGCCGGGCGTCAAGACGCGCCTCCTGTGCTTCTCCGACGACATGGATGGCCTGCGCAAGGTGCCCACCAACGTCCCCAATCAGGAGATGCTGGCGAACTACATCAACATGCCGCTGACCAAGGTGCCGGACCCTTTCGGCACCCATCAGAGCTTCGGCCAGCATAACAATGCGCGCCTTTGCGCCTTCCTCGACAGCTTCGGCTTCGAATATGAATTCGCCTCCTCGACGCAGTACTACACATCTGGCCGTTTCGACGAGACGCTGCTCAAGGTCCTCGCCAAGTTCGACGACATCATGAAGATCATGCTGCCCTCGCTTCGCGAAGAGCGTCAGCAGACCTATAGCCCCATCCTGCCGGTGAGCCCGAAGACGGGTCAGGTCCTGCTCGTGCCGCTGGTCGACCGCAATGTCGAAAAGGGTACCGTCACCTACCGGGACCCCGACACCGATGAGCTCGTCGAGGTTCCCGTCACCGGCGGTCATTGCAAGTTGCAGTGGAAGGCCGACTGGGCCATGCGCTGGGCGGCGCTCAAGGTCGATTACGAAATGGCGGGCAAGGACCTCATTGACAGCATCAAGCTTGCCTCGAAGATCTGCCGCGTGCTTGGCGTCAATCCACCGGAAGGCTTCAACTACGAATTGTTCCTCGACCACGAGGGCAAGAAGATTTCCAAGTCGAAGGGCAATGGCCTTTCGATTGAGGACTGGCTGCGCTACGCGAGCCCGGAAAGCCTGCAACTCTTCATGTATCAGGCACCGCGCACCGGCAAGCGTCTGCACTTCGATGTGATCCCGAAGAACGTCGATGAGTATCTGGCGTTCCTCGCCGCCTATCCCCGTCAGGAGATCAAGGAGCAACTGGGCAATCCCGTCTGGCACATTCACGGCGGCAATCCGCCCGAAGCCAATATGCCGATCAGCTTTGCATTGCTGCTCAATCTCGCAAGCGCCTGCCATGCGCAGGACAAGTCCGTGCTCTGGGGTTTCATCCAGCGCTATGCGCCCGATGCGACGCCCGAAAGCCTTCCCAAGCTCGATATGCTCGCGGGTTATGCGGTGAATTATTTCCACGACTTCGTGGTGCCCGCCAAAACCTATCGCCGGGCGAGTGATCTGGAAGCCACGGCGCTCGCAGATCTCGCAGGCAAGCTCGAGACGCTGGATCACGAAAAGATGACAGCCGAAGAGTTGCAGACGCTGGTCTATGAAATCGGCAAGGCGCATGCCTTCGACAATCTGCGCGACTGGTTCCGTGGGCTCTATGAAGTGCTGCTCGGCGAGGCGCAGGGACCGCGCTTCGGCTCTTTCATCGCGCTTTATGGTGTGAAAGAAACGGCGAAGCTCATCCGTCGCGCGCTGGCGGGTGAAGACCTCTCAAAATCTTAACGCGCTTCCATCTTGCAGTGCGTGGGCGGGCGGGGGATCATGCGGCCCATGACGTTGTCCCGCGCCGTTGCCGTGTATCTGGCCAGTGCCTTCATGTGTCTGAGTGTCATTCTCCGGGCGGGCACGGTCATGGCCGAGCCTATGCAGGGAGAGACGCAGGCATCGTCGAGCACTTCCCTCGAGCAGGCCCGAGAGCTCTTCGAAAATGGCGATTTTGAGCGCGCCGCCGCCTTGGCGCGCCAATGCGATGTGCCCGGCGCATATGCTTTGGCCGCGCGCGCCACTCTTTCCCAAGGCGACTTCCACGGTACGCCCGCCACGCGCCGTAAGATTTTTCTGGAAGCGGAGGCTGATGCGCGCCGCGCCATTGCGCGCGACCCCAAGGACCCGGAAGGTCATCTCTATCTCGCTCTCGCGCTTGGCTTTCTTGGACGCGTCGATGGCACGCTGGTCGCGCATTTTGCAGGCTATGCGGATGAAGCGCGAAAGGAGATCGACGACGCGCTGAAGCTCGATCCGAAAAGCGCCTGGGCTCATGCACTCGACGGTGGCTGGAACCTCGAAATCGCGCGCGATGGTGGTCTGCTTGGCGAACAGATGTATGGCGCTTCGCCGGAAAAAGGTATCGCCGCTTTTCGCGAGGCGCTCGCCTTGCAGCCAGGCAATGCGGCGATTGCCTATCAGTTCGCTCTGCAGTTGCTCGCTCTGGGCGGCGCTACATATCGCGCCGAGGCGCTTCGTGTGCTTGTTCGCTCTCTCGAACCGGAAGAG
>JAJXZC010000460.1 GCA_021780275.1 Pseudomonadota bacterium | reverse complement strand
ACCTTGCCGTTTCGAAAACGGAAAACGTGTTCGACCATCTTGTCTTTAAGACCGTGCGTCTGCCCTTGGAGCGGCTTGCCTTCGCGGTCGCGGACGGTCTGCCGGACTTCCGCGACGATCGTGCCATCCTCCGTTCGATGAAAGCCGACAGGTTCGACGTGCGGACTGACCATGGACCACTGGCGGGTCCAGTAGGCGCGGATCGCCTCGCGGCCATGGACGTAGCCACCATCCATACCGTTGGCCCAGACGACATCATCGGCGAGCGCGGTCAGCACCCCGTCTATGTCCCGGGCGTTAAAGCGATCGTACATGCGTTCGAGCATTTTGACGTCATCGTCCATTGGGTTTCCCTTGTATAGTGCGGGTGTTGGCCATCCATTGGCAGCGCGTTCCGTTTCGCGCTTGGCAGCATCGTGGTTCCATTGCCTGTAGAACTCGTCGTACTTGCCGTCTCGTTCACGCCATCTGCGAGGCCCGCGCCAGTGCCTGCGTGTCGAGGTACTCCCGGATGCTCGTCAGTCTGCCGTTCCGGACCGTGATGGCGAAGATGAAGTGGTCCTCGAACGTCCTGTTCGTGGCCTTGACCTTGCCCCTGGCGAAACCGACGACAAAGACCCGGTCTCCCTGCGCTACGTATTCACGGGGCTCCGTGCACGTTTCCAACGTCCTGGATGCTGTCTCAAGCAAATCCGCCAATCCCACGTGCCCGCGGCGCGTGCCGGCCAGCGGCCAGTCCTTGCCCGGGATGATCCATTCGATGTCTTCGGCGACCAGCGCCAGCAGGCCCTTCCTGTCGCTGCGGCCGATGGCCGCGAAGAAGTCTTTCGCGGTCTGGATGTTTTTCTCGGTACTCATGGGAATTTCTCCATTTCCGTTGGATCGGATCGTGCGCGATCAGATCACGTGCGTCGCGTTCCTGCCGGTAGGGACGTCGTGTTCATCCGTCGAACTTCACCAGGTCCTTAAAGATCAGCTGACCCCAACTGTTTCCGCGCGCCTGGACGAGCAGCCCACCTTCCGAAAGCCCGCCAAGTTTGATCGGCGCGAAACCGAGATTTTCTGCAAGCGCACCAATCTCTGCTGCGGCGCCGTCATCGTCGCTCGCCAGGAACACTACTCTCCTGCCGCCATGTACGGCCGGGTCTCGATCAAGTGCCGCGGCGGCCAAATGGTTGAAGCCCTTGACCAGTCGTCCGCCAGTGAAGGCCTGCGCGACGACCTTGGAGGAAGGCTGTCCTCCCAGTTCCTCAGTAGGCACGCCGTAGGCATTGGTCACATCGACAATGATCTTCCCCTGCCAGGTGGCGAGCGCCTTCGCGACATCCGCATGCGACTCGAAACCGACAGCCAGAAAGACGATGTCCGCCTTGACCGCGTCCGCCAATTTTGTCGGAACGACCTCGGGACCGATCGCGGCCGCATCGGACGCAAAGCTTCTCGGGTCGCGCGTGGTTGCAACGGACACTTCGATGCCGTTGCGGGCAAACGCCTTGGCAAGAGCGTGGCCGATCTTGCCGAAGCCGATGATTGCGTAGTTCATGATATTCTCCTTCGGTTTTCGGCACGGTCAGAGCTTGTAGCCGCCGCTCGCCTCGATCGTCTGGCCGGTCACCCAATGGCCTTCATCCGAAGCCAGGAACGCCACGACGGCGGCGATTTCCTCAGGCTCGCCGAAGCGGCCCAACGCGATTTGGGCCTCGACCGCCTTTACGAGTTCAGGATTCTCTCGGATGGCGGCGTTCGCGTCCGTTCGCGTGTAGCCCGGCGCGACGGCGTTCGCGGTAATCCCGCGCGGCCCCAGCTCCAGCGCGAGCGCATGGGTCAGGTTGTTGATGGCCGCTTTGGCCATCGAGTAGACGGGGGCGGCCGTCACGGGCTTCGTGGCCGCAGCGGAAGAGATGTTGATGATGCGTCCACCATCGGCAAGACGATCCATAGCGGCCTGAACGATGAAGAAAGGCGCGCGGGCGTAGACCGCGATCGGGGCGTCCCAACTCTCCGGCGTCGCGTCTTTGAAGCCAATAAAGCCGAAATTGCCAGCGTTGTTGACCAGAATGTCGAGGGCGCTGCTTCCGTTCCGCCTGGTCAACTCGTCATCGAGTCTTTCGAACAAGGTCGGGATGGTTGCAGGGTCGGCGAGGTCCGCGTGGATCGCGAACGCAGTGCCTCCGGCTTTCTCGATGGCCGTGACTGCCTCGTCTGCGCCTGACTTGCTGCGTTGTAGGTCAGCGCGACCGTCGCGCCGTCCTTCGCAAGACGTTCGGCGATGGCGCGGCCAATGCCCCGAGATGCGCCGGTAAAGAGAGCCGTTTTTTCTTTAAGAGACTGTGCCATGTTATTCTCCTTGATAGATGTGTGCATAGCCGGATCGCTGGTGTGACCCGCCAGGTGCTGCGCGTCAGATTTGCGCCAGGCCGCCGTCCACGGCGACTTCGCTCGCGGTCATGAAGCTGCTGTCCTGCGACGCGAGAAAGGCGGCTACCGCTCCGATCTCCGCCGGATCGGCCATGCGCTGGAGCGGTGTCATCGAGGCGAAGACCTTCTGGCCTTCCTCGCCTAGCGCTTCTTTGGCGAGCTCGGTCGCCGTCGCCCCGGGCGAGAGCACGTTGACCCGGATGCCGGTGCCCTTCAGGTCCTCCGCCCAGGTCCGCGCGAGGTTGCGCACGGCCGCCTTGCTCGCACTGTAGACGCTCATTGCCGGGGCGCCCGTGGTGCCGGCGCTCGATCCGGTCAGGATGATAGAACCGCCCCGGCCCATCAGCGGCAGCGCCTTCTGGACCGTGAAGATCGTACCCTTCACATTGGTGTCGAAGGTTTCGTCGATGTGGTCGGCGGTGACCTTGCCGAGTGGAAGCGGGCTTCCCGCTCCGGCATTGGCGAAGACGATGTCGAGGGTTCCGCGCTCGGCCGCCACCGCCGCGTAGAGCCGGTCGAGGTCGGCC
>JAJXZC010000518.1 GCA_021780275.1 Pseudomonadota bacterium | reverse complement strand
GGCTGGCGAACCGAGACAAGGTTCCCGATCACTCGTGGCTGTCGAAGACGCGCTCGCGCCTGCCGCACGAAGCGCACGAGAAGGTGTTCGGCTGGGTTCTGAATCTCGTCGCCGAGCGCGGTCTGGTGAAGGGCGAGCGGATTGGCGTCGATGGTTCGACCATGGAAGCCAACGCGGCGCTACGAACCATCGTGCGCCGGGACAGCGGCGAGACCTATAGCGCGATGCTGACGCGCATGGCGCAGGAGAGCGGCGTCCAGACGCCGACGATCGACGATCTCGTCCGGCTCGACCGCAAGCGCAAGGGCAAGAAGCTCTCGAACGAAGACTGGACGATCCCGACCGATCCCGACGCCAAGATCGCGCGGATGAAGGACGGGACGACGCATCTGGCCTACAAGCCCGAGCACGCAGTCGATCTCGACACCGGCGTCATCGTTGCGGCGCCGATCCACCCGGCCGACGAAGGCGATACGACGACGCTCGATCCCACGCTGGAGGCGGCGGCGCGCAATCTCGCCTTTCGAGTTCAAGCATTCGTCAGCGCCCGATGATCGTCCGCATTTTCATGCGAAAACGCGAAAGCGCTGCCACGAGCGCCTCGCGCTGGGAATCGAAACGATGCGTCGGCGCCGGGATCGAGACCGCGACCGGGCGACCGAATGGATCCAATATCGCGACTCCGACAGCGCTGATCCCTTCGCCGTGCTCGCCGAGATCGAAGGCCAAATGTTTTCGTCTCGCTGCTTCCAACTCGCGAAGGAGCTTCTTCCGGTCGATTAAGGGGTAGTCGCCATGTTCCGCGACGCTTTTTTCGATCAGAAGCGCAGCGTCCTCTTCGTCGAAGCACGCCAATATGGCCTTGCCGTTCGCGGTGCAATGCAAGGGGAAGCGTTCCCCGATCCCCGACAATGCGACAAGCCTCTGCTTGCCGGGAATTTGGTCGATGAATACGGCGGAGCCGCCGGACAGGATCGACAAGTCGACTGTCTCCCCGACCTCATCCCGCAGTGCAAAGAGGTGGGGATGCAGGATCTCGGTGAAATTGGAACTCATCGACGCCGCGATCCGAGCCAGGCCCGGCCCTATCCGCACCCCGCGTCCGGGCTGCGCTTCGACGACGAAATCTTCCTGCGCCAACGCCGCGATGATGCGCTGAACGGTCGAGCGCGCAAGGCCGACTTCCTTCGCGATTTGGGCCAGACTCAAGCCTTCCGGCTTTCCTTCCAGTGCACGCAGCACGCTTGCGGCCCGAGCGATAACCTGAATCCCGGTTCCGGCGCCCTTGTCTTCTTCTTCCGTGACTCCCGCGTCCAACCCAGCGTCCTCCTCGGCGATTCCACGCTGCCAGCCCTACTCCGGCCCGAAGCGAAATAAAATTCGTCAGACTCACTTGACCGCATTGCGATACACATGCATTTTATCGTGGTACAACAAAAACGACGGCGGGAAACGCCGCCACCGAGGAAACGACAGACCAGGAGACGGCAGGATGTCGATCACAATTCGCGGCATTGAATTCCAGGCCAATCTCGACAACCCGATGGGACTGGAGTTCTACAATCTCTCGCATCGCTTCGGGTTTCAGTCGCCCAACTGGCCTTATTTTGAAGACGTCAAGATCGAGCGCATTCATTACATGGCGAAGTCGGGCGTTCTCTCTCAGCGCATCACGACCAGCATGCACAACACAACGCACATCGATGCGCCCGCTCACGTGGTCGAGGATACCCCGTTCATCGACGAGGTGCCGCTGCCGCACTTCTTCGGCTCGGGCATTGTCGTATCGATCCCCAAGGCGATGTGGGAACCCATCACATACGACGACCTCGAAAAGGCGGCCGGCCATGTCGTGCGACCCGGCGACGTCGTGATCGTCAACACGGGCTGGCACAAGAAGTACCGCGACAGCGAGGAATACTTCTGCAAGTGCCCCGGCTTTGTGCCTTCAGCCGGTCATTGGTTCGTGGAAAAGAAGGTCAAGGTCGTCGGCCACGACACGCAGGCCAACGACCATCCGCTCGCCACTGCGATCGGCCCGCATCGCAACGGCCCACTGCATCCCCACCTCGCCGAGGAATTCAAGAAGTGGTCCGGCGGCATTGACTGGAAGGAAGCCCACCCCGAGTGGGAACCCGTGCATCGTATCCTTTTCAGCAATGGCATTCTTGGAATCGAAAATGTCGGCGGCGACCTCGACGCGGTCACTGGCAAGCGCGTCACTTTCGCCTTCTTCCCTTGGAACTGGGACCGCGGCGACGGCTGCATCATTCGCCTGGTGGCGATGATCGACAAGTCGCAGGGTTACCGCATCGCGGATGGCGCGAGCTTCGCCTAACGGCGAAGGCCACAAAGGCCGACCCCAAACAAGAATGAAACGGCGATACCGGAGGTAACGCTATGCATGTCAAGCATTTTGCCGACGCCAAGCCTTACGAGGCGCCCAACCATCGCGGCGTTGTAGGCTTGCGATTGCAAGGCTTCGAGCCCGGCGGCCCTGCCAATCAATGGGTTGGCTATTCTCAGTTCCTGCCGAATGGCGGCGCCGGGCCGGACTCGACGCCGTTCGAAAAGGTCTATGTCGTCCTCAGCGGACGCATGACGATCATCGTCGGAGGAGAGGAAACAATCCTCGGACCGATGGATTCCTGCACTATCGCGCCCGGTGAGGTTCGAGAGATCGTCAATCGCGACAACGACGTCTGCAAGATGCTCGTCGTAATTCCCTACCCACCGGGAGTGAAGCCATGACCGAGGCGCCCAAAGATCCGCTCGCCCTGTTCTCTGTTCGCGGAAAGGTGGCGATCGTCACGGGCGCCTCGGGCGCCTTTGGAGCCGTCGCGGCCGAGACCCTCGCATCAGCCGGCGCCAAACTGCTGCTGACGGCTGGCAAGACCAAAGAGCTTGCGGAGGTGGCCGGCGAATGCCGAGAGCGCGGCGCGGAAGTTGAGGAAATGGCGATCCGCACCTCAAACGAGGGGGCTTGTGACGCGATCGTCGCCAAGGCGGTCGAACGCTTTGGGCGCGTTGATATTCTTATCGTTGCCTCGGGCAAGAACGACGTCGCCAAGATCACGGAAATGGCGCCGGAGCGCTTTCTCGACGTAATGGACGCCAACGTCACCCAAAGCTGGCTTATCGCCCGCGCCGTTGGGAAGCAGCTGCTGGTGCAGGGCGAGGGCGGCAAGATAATACTCATGTCGTCGGCGCGCGGCCTGCTCGGCCATCCCGCGGGCTACACCGCCTACTGCGCCTCGAAATCCGCGGTCGATGGCATCACACGCGCGCTCGGCTGCGAGTGGGGCCCGACTGGCATCACGGTCAACGCGATCGCACCGACGGTGTTCCGCTCGCCCCTTACGTCCTGGATGTTCGGCGAAGACGAGCGGGCGAAGACAACTCGCGCGGGTTTCCTCGCCCGTGTGCCGAAGGGGCGGCTCGGCGAACCCGACGATCTCGCTGGGCCACTCCTGTTTCTCGCCTCGAAGGCGTCGGATTTCTACACCGGTCACATTCTTTATGCCGACGGCGGCTACACGGCGGGCTGATCCATGGGCGAGCGCATAGCCATAATCGGGGGCGGCCTCATGGGCCATGGCATTGCCCAGGTCTTTGCCTCGGCGGGCCATGATGTCCGGATTAGCGACCCGATAGGAGAAGTACGAGATCGCATCGTCGAGCGGATCGGCGTCAATCTCGACGATCTGCGTATAGACCGTGCGGTGCTCGACAACGTGGTAGTCACCGACGCTTTGGAATCATGCGTCGACGGAGCCGACCTGGTCATCGAGGCGGCGCCAGAAAACCTTGAACTCAAGCAGAAGATTTTCGCGGATATAGAGCGCGTTGCGCGTCCCGATGCGATTCTGGCGTCAAACACGTCCGTCATTCCCATCGGGCAGATCGCTCGGCATGTGCGATTAAAATCCCGCATGCTTGGCACGCATTGGTGGAACCCGCCTTATCTCGTTCCGCTGGTCGAAGTGGTCAGGACCGACGAGACTTCGGACGCGACAATAGTTTCGACGATGGATTTGCTCGGGCGCGTCGGCAAATCCCCCGTCGAAGTCAAGAAGGACGTCCCGGGCTTTATCGGCAATCGTCTACAACATGCGCTATGGCGCGAAGCGATCGCCCTCATCGCTGAAGGCGTATGCGACGCAAAAACCGTAGACGACGTTGTCAAGTCAAGCTTCGGAGCCCGCCTTGCCGTGCTCGGACCCATCGAGAACGCGGACCTCGTCGGCCTCGAACTCACCCGAGCGATTCATTCCTACGTCTTTCCTGCCCTTAGTCGAGCCACCGAGCCATCGGAGTACCTGGACCAGTTGATAGATGATGGACGGTTGGGCTTCAGATCGGGCCGCGGATTTCTCGAATGGCCCGAGGAACGGCAAGCGGCGCTGCGCGCGAAAGTCGCCGAACATCTGAAGACGAGTTTCAAGTCGAACCTTGCTACCTCAAACCTGAGTTGGGGCTGAATTCCATGGCAAAAGTTAAATCCGACAAGGTCATCATCACCTGCGCTGTCACTGGCGGTATTCATACGCCGACGATGTCGGACGCGCTGCCCTATACGCCCGATGACATTGCGGCACAGTCGATCGCGGCGGCCGAAGCCGGCGCTTCCATCCTGCACCTGCATGCGCGTGATCCAAAGGACGGCCGGCCTACGCCCGACCCGGCGGTTTTCATGCAATTCCTGCCGCGCATCAAGCAATCGACTGACGCGGTCATCAACGTCACGACGGGCGGCGGGCTCAACATGACAGTCGAGCAGCGGCTCGCCGCGCCACTTATCGCCAAGCCGGAGATGTGCTCGCTCAATATGGGATCGATGAATTTCGGCATCTATCCGCTGGCGGATCGCTACACGAACTGGAAACACGACTGGGAAGAGCCCTATCTTCGCGGTACCGACGATTTCATCTTCCGAAACACATTTCGTGACATCGAGCGCATACTCAAGTTGCTAGGCGAAGAACACGGCACGCGTTTCGAGCATGAGTGCTACGACGTCGGCCACCTCTACAATCTCGCCCATTTCGTCGACCGCAAGCTCGTGAAGCCGCCGTTCTTCGTGCAAACGATCTTCGGCATCCTCGGCGGCATCGGCGCTGAAACGCGCAACATGATGTTCATGAAAGAGACCGCGGACCGTCTGTTCGGCGACGACTATCGCTGGTCGGTGCTTGCGGCCGGGCGCTCGCAGATCCCCTTCGCTACCCATGCCGCGATGTTAGGTGGAAACGTTCGCGTAGGCCTAGAGGACTCGCTCTACATCGGCCGTGGCAAGCTCGCCGCCTCGAATGCCGAGCAGGTTGCCAAAATGCGGCGAATTCTCGAAGAGCTTGGGCATTCCATCGCAACGCCTGCCGAGGCGCGCGACATTCTGGCCCTGAAAGGCGGCGACAACGTCGGCTTCTGACAAAAGCTTCACTGGGAGGAGAGGTCATGAGCGGTTTGCGGTTCGAAGACGCCAACGAAATGCTGAAGCCTGGCTATCAGCCGTTCGAGTCTGGCTATACTGAGCTTGAAGATGGAAAGTGGCTTGTGGCGGGCCTGACCCGGATGGTGGGTTGCCGCGCCAAGATGATCGATTGGTGGTTTGGTTGGCTCGGCGACATCTCCTGGTATCGCCTTTGGCACCCGACCGACCATATCTATAGCGGCTGGGAAGGCCGCGTAGACGGCAAATATATAGGCGCTGCGCATCTGGTCGAGGAGCATCTTGGCGGACGTGACACACCTGTCGAGCGTCTGCGCATCAGCTTCCATGAACCCGCAGAAACCTTCGATCCCGTCAAATACAAACAAGCAGGGGTTTTCGCCGTATGCGCGCGGCCCGGTTTGCTCGATGCGCCGATCCATCTTGGCCGCATGACCCACTTTATCCGCGACACCGACTACGGATGCGAGATGCGTTCGCGTTTCTGGCTCGGCGATATCGCGCATCGCGACCCCACCGTGACGATCCCGGAAGCGGTGATCCGTCAGAAACGCGCGGAAAATCTGACGCCCGACTTCGCTCGCCGACTGCACACCCATTGTGTCGAGGAAATGGGCTATCTCGCCGACATTTTGCCGACTCTTTACAAGCGCGTGACGCTCGACAACGCCTTCTGATCAACGAACGGACACAAAAATCAATCAGGGAGGAATTCAAATGAATCACAGTGCCTATCTCAGGAAAGGGGCCGCTGTGGCCGCCTTGGTCGCGACCATCGGTTGCGGCGCCGCGTTCGCCGATGACATCGTGATCGGCGCTTCATTGCCCCTCTCCGGCCCGCTCGCCGGGTTCGGCAGCTTCCAGCAATGGGGCTACAAGCGCGCCGTCGACGAGGTGAACAAGGCAGGCGGTATCGCCATCGCCGGCAAAAAGGAGCAGGTGAAGCTCATCATCCGCGATGACAAGACGGACCCCAATGCGTCCGCTTCGAATACGGAAACACTGATCTCGCGTGACCACGCCGTCGCACTGCTCGGTTCCTGCACACCTGCCCTTGTGAACGCCGGGGCGCTCGTCGCAGACCGCGCCAAGAAGCCGATCGTAACCGGTTGCGATCCGCTCGAACCCTTCTTGTCCGTCCGCAAGTGGCACTATGCCTGGGACATATTCTTCAGCGTGCCCGATCTGGCCGCCGCCCAGTTCAAGACGATGGCCGAGGCCAACGTGCAGACTAATAAGAAGATTGCGGTCTGGCACGACAACGGCCCGGATGGACAGGCAGTGGGCGGACACATCTGGCCTGAACTCGCAAAAGCCGCTGGTTATGAAATCGTGCAAAATGCCGAGTTCCCGGTCGACAACGCGCAATTCACTTCGATCATTGGTGAAGCCAAGTCGATGGGGGCCGACGTCGTGCTCGTCGACGCGATCACGCCCCAGGCGATCGCCATTCGTAAACAGATGGCCGCTGCCGGTTACACGCCGAAGATCCTGAATATCGAGAAGGGCGCGGAGCCCGTGCAATTTGCCGAAGCGCTCGGCAAGCTCTCCGACGGGATTCTGGTCGGCGGTTACTGGGATCCGTCGTTCCCGTATCCCGGCGCTGCCGATCTCGCCAAGTCATTTGAAGCCGAAACGAAGCTGTCGAGCAGCCAGCACATCGCTGACTCCTACGCAGCCGCGCAGGTCCTGCTGGACGCCATCGCGGCGGCGGGATCGACGGACCCCGAAAAGATCAACGCGGCGATCGCCAAGACGGACAAGACCTACGTTGTGGGTCCAATCAAGTTCTCCGAGAACCATACCGCGAAGCTGCCGGTCGTAGCGCTTCAGTGGCAAGGCGGAAAGACGGTCATTGTATCTCCCAAAGAGAGCAAGACCGGCGAACTACTCTTCCCACTTCCTTGAACCGGACTAGAATGGTCATGCCTAATCTCAGTGTTGCATCCTCTGCAATAGTGTCGGGCGTGCTGCTGGGCGGCATGTTGGGTCTGACCGCTCTCGGTCTCTCCATCGTCCTTGGCGTCATGCGTCTGGTCAATCTGGCGCATGGCGACTTTCTTGTGGTCGGAGCCTATTCCGGCCTCTTCTTCCTTCAGTACACCGGCGTCGATCCGTTGCTCGGACTTCCGGTGATCGCGCTCTTCGTCGCCTTGCTGGCGATCCCTCTCTATCGACTGCTGCTGAGGCCGCTCGCCGAGCGCGGGCCGGAAGCGCAGATGATGACGATGTTCGCCGTCTCGATCATTCTCGAAAACGGGTTTGTACTAATATTCAGTGCTGATACTCGCTCGATCGCCCGCGACTATGCGACGCTGCCGCTCACTTTCGGGCCGGTTACCGTCCCGCTGATCTATCTCATAGGCTTCGCCATATCCGTGGTCTGCATTCTCGCCGTGCACTGGCTCGTATCGCGCACAAGCTTTGGACGTGATCTCAGAGCCAGCGCAATAGACCCGGGCGCCGCAGCGACGCTCGGCGTTGACGTTAAGCGGGTGCAGATGCTTACCTTCGCGCTGGGAGCAGCCTGCGCGGCGGTCGGCGGCACGCTGATCGGCACAGCTTTCCAGTTCAGCCCGTCGAGCGGCGGCGCCTATCTCCTGAACTCACTCGCTGTCGTCGTGCTTGGCGGGCTTGGCAACGTGCTGGGGACGCTGGTTGGCGGTCTCGCGCTCGGCGTCCTACAGAGCCTCGGCGGCCTTACCTTGGGCGACGGCTATCGCGATCTCGTCGGGATGGCGCTGTTTCTGCTTGTGTTGGCCTTCCGTCCGGACGGCTTCCTGTCCCGGGCGCGCCAATGATCAGAACTCATGGTTCTCGTGGCTCCCTAGAGGTTGCGATCATCCTGGCCCTTGCGGTTGTTCTCTGGTTCGCGCCGAATGTCTTCGACGACTATTGGCTGCAAATAGGCTTCCGCACCCTGATCTATCTGACGCTCGCTGAGGGCTGGAACCTTATGGCGGGATCGGCGGGCCTCGTATCGCTCGGCACGTCCTGCTTCGTCGGGCTTGGCGCCTATGTAGCATTCGGCCTACTGAACAATCTCGATCTGCCGCTGCCCCTGACGCTCATCGGCGCCGCGGCGGCCGGCGCCCTGCTCGCCGCCTTCGTTTCCCCCGCGCTGTTCAGGCTGCGCGGCCTCTATTTCACTGTTGGCACACTCGCGCTCGCCGAATTGCTGCGGCTCACCATGGTCAATCTTCCCTTCTTCGGTGGGGCGACCGGGATCGTACTCCGGAACGATCCACCGGAATTGCCGGTTCTGTTCCGCTATGCGCTCGTCGTCGCCCTCGCCGCGTCTCTCGCGGTGACACTCTGCGCGCGCACTCGCATCTCGGTAATCCTGAGGGCGGTGCGTGACGACGAGGACGCCGCAGCTCAGATGGGGGTGCGACCCTATCGTGTGAAACTTGGCGCCTTCATGTTGGCGAGCGCCCTTGCCTGCACGGTCGGAGCGGTCCAGTCGGTCAAGCTTGGCGCCATCGAACCCTACGGCATGTTTGGTTTGCAATGGTCGATCGATGTACTCTCGATGGTGATCATCGGCGGCGTCGGCCTGCGCCTCGGAGCGGTCGTCGGAGCCGTGTTCGTGATCGGCCTTGGAGAGCTGCTGGCTGACTATCCGGAAGCTCACATCGCGATTGCCGGGCTCATTCTGATCGTTCTGATCCGCTTTGCTCCGCGCGGCGTTGTCGGACTGTTCGCCAACCCCGGCCTCGTCATCCGGAGGAGTGTCGCGCAATGAACGCTTCCATCCTCGAAGTTTCTAGCGTCGTAAAGCGATACGGAGGCTTGATTGCAATCGACAACGTCGATCTGACGCTTCAGCGCGGAACGATCACAGGCGTTATCGGCCCCAACGGGGCAGGCAAGTCGACCTTGATCGGTCTTATCGGCGGCGCGCTGGCGCCAAGCCAGGGAAGCATCCGTCTCGACGGGCGCGACGTCTCACGACTGCCGGCTTCCGAGCGCGCTCGCGCCGGCATCGGGCGAACTTACCAAATTCCGCGTCCCTTCCTCGACATGACAGTCGAAGAAAATCTCGAAGTCGCGCAATATTCCATTGCCCCCTTCATTTCCTCAACGAAGGCTCGCGCCGAGCGCCTTGCCCTGCTGGAACGCACCGGGCTTGCGGACGCTGCGGGAATAACAGCCCGCGCCCTGCCGCTGCTCCGCCGCAAGCGGCTTGAGGTCGCGCGTGCGCTGGCGCTGAGGCCCCGCGTGGTGCTGCTTGACGAAGTCGGCGCCGGTCTCGTGGACAGCGAGATCACCGAACTCATCGCCCTCATCAAGGCGATCCTCGATGAGCGCACGGCCATCGTCATCGTCGAGCACGTGCTCCGCGTCGTCCGAGAATGTTGCGAGCGCTCGATGGTGCTCAATTTCGGCAAGAAGCTGATCGAGGGTCCGACCGCCGAAGTCTTCGCCAACGATCAGGTCGCCGCCGTCTATCTCGGGACGGGCGGAGCGAAGGGCGCCCCCAAAAGTGATCGCTCGGACGCGTCGAACGACGTTATCCACATTGAATCGCCGAGCGAGGAACGCCGGCGGTTGGCGCCCTTGATCGCTACGTACTCCGGTGCGTCTTCCATCCCGCTGCTGCGCATGGATCGCGTAGCCGCCGGATATGGACAGGCGCGCGTACTGGAGGGGCTCGACCTCACTTTGAACGAGGGTCAAGCCATTGCGATCCTCGGCGCGAATGGTGCCGGGAAGACGACGCTCGCCCGGGTGATCACTGGCGCCATCGCGCCGAGTTCCGGCCGCATCGAAATCGCGGGCCAAGCTGTCGGTGGCCTGCCGCCGCACCGCATCGCCTCACTCGGAATCGCACATTGCATGGAAGGTCGGCGTATCTTCTCGACACTATCGGTCGAAGATAACTTGAAAATTGCAGCCCGCGGCACCCGCGCGAAGATTATGGGCAGTCGCCTCGGGACGGTCTACGATTTGTTTCCTGTTCTGGGCGAACGAAGGGCGGAACTGGGTACATCCATGTCCGGAGGTCAGCAGCAAATGCTCGCTATCGGCCGCGCCCTGATGGCCCGCCCACGCCTCGTGATCTTCGACGAAATTTCGCTAGGCCTCGCGCCCGTCATGATGGACAAACTCTACGAAGCGCTTGCTTTGCTGAAGCAGGCCGGCGTCACACTAATCGTAATCGAGCAAGATGTAGATCGCGCGCTAGCTCTGGCCGACTATGCCTATGTGCTTGAACACGGTTCATTCGCGCTTTCGGGGACACCGAGCGAAATAGCGTCGAACAGCCGTTTGCGGCACATTTACATCGGCACAGCGGATTGAACGCGGAGAATGAGCTAAGATTCAACCGCAACAATTTGAATTCGTATCTTAAGGCAATGGTCACGTTTCAGGAAGCGGGCCAGCGAATTCGAATGACCGTAGTGGGCCCATAACGATCGATCAGCGGGCAAGGTCGATCCACACCGGCGCATGATCGCTCGCTCCTTCGTATCCACGCACTTTTCGATCAACTTCCGCATGCTTGAGACGCGACGCAATCGTCGGACTTAAGAGGACGTGGTCGAGACGAAGGCCGGCGTCGTGCTCCGAGCGCCGGCGCATATAGTGCCAAAACGTGTAGATCCGCTCGTCAGGATGTGTGGCGCGCAATGCGTCCGTCCATCGCTGTTTGAGCAGGGCGCCCACCTCGATCTCCATCAGCCGCTCGGCGGCAAAGCCGATCATCTCGCGTAGAATGTCGGCGTCGGGGGTCTTCTCCACGAGCGCGCGAAGGTTCATCATCTCGTCGGTCATCGGTGGTTCCTCGGTTTGCGTTGGACATCGCAACCCGACCCTACCGGCGAACGCCGATGACCGCCGCAAGCCGCTCGCTCGCTACGGCGCTATGAAGAGCGCGCTTCGCGAGCGGCTCGAGATCGACGCCCGCGCCTCGGACACGCTGTCGTGGGCGCGCAGATAGTCGAGTAGCGCGGGGGAATTGCACCCCCACGCCCTCCCAGAACCGGACGTGAGCCTCTCGACTCATCCTGCGAATTCCGACGCATTCCGGCCGGGGATTCCGATTTGATGCCGGCCGGCGTTCCGATTTGATTCCGGCCACCATTCCGAGATGAAGCCGGCCACCTGAGGTC
>JAJXZC010000786.1 GCA_021780275.1 Pseudomonadota bacterium | reverse complement strand
GTTGGAATGAAGCGCGCGCACTCATCGATGGCGCGATGATTGACGATCAGTCCGATCTTGATGGTTTTGGTGACGGTGTCGAAGGCCGCATAAGACGCTGCATCCTCGGCGACAGGCGATGATTTCGGATCGCCTTCGAGGTAACAACTCGCAGGCAATTCCTTCGTGTACGCGATCGCCCCCTCGAACACGACAAGTCGGGTGGGGCACATTTTGATCGTAACCCCCGGGGGGTACGAGAAATCCACCGGCTTGCAGCCGCCCTCGGTATCGAGCGTGGTGAGAACGACGACCCGGGTCGAGCCGCGCACCACGACATGGGCGTCGCTGGCCGGCGCGTTTCGACCACGGATAAGCGACGCGCCTTTCGCCTCATACACCTTGTTGTTCGCGACGAGGGCGTCCTTCCAGACATCGATATAGGCCAAATTATCAGCGAGCTCCGCCGCGAGATCCGCATGGACAAGGGGACGCCATGCGCCGGGATTCGCGGTAAACTCTTGCGCTCGAGGCGTCGAAGCGAAAGTGCAAGCCATCGCAGCGACCACGGGCACGGCGGCGGTCCAACTTGTTCCTATCCTATTCACGTCCGGCCCCTCCGAGCGAATGCTGAGTTTGCCGAGCGCGCCCGTGACAGGGATCGACATGCGCCGGCGCAGAAAGTCATCCCCGCAATTGCATTCAGAGCCTTGGCGCTCGGGCCAACCGCGGCTTCCCCAAGCCAACGAACCGAATGGGCCGTGTTGGAGAGCAAACTCGCGCCGTCGACGGCATCGCGAACCATGCGGATGAGGGTCTCGATGATCGACCAGAATAAGAACGTCAGCGCGACAATCGCCACGATTCCAGCCGGCTCGAGCGGCGCGGCAAAAAGGTTCGGCGAAGGGCCGCCGTCGTCCTGCCGCCCGGCTTCGATCTGCTCAGTTTCGAACCTGCGTTCGTCATTCGACCTCGGAGGATTCACAGCGGGTCAATTCCGCGCGAGACATTGATGTCGAGGCTCATCTCCCATACCCCTGGAGGCTGAAGGCGAAACGGGAGACGCCGTTAGCGGTTGTGATGTCGACGTAATAGGGCGTGGCATTGGTGGGACGCGGCTGAAGCGCCATGCATCGTCCGCCGAACAGCGCCGTTGCGCCGGAACGGGAATTGGTTGTCATAGCGACCCCGCCGACGTAGGCGCCTTCGCAACCCTCGGAGCTTCCGCTCTGCGCGGGCGTCGGCGCCCCGCATTCCGATCCGCTCGCGCTCGCGCTGTAGGTCGTCGTCGCATCGCCGCCCCGCGCAAACGCATGGAGCTGATTGACGGCGATGGGATCTGAACCCGCGGGACACGCCGCATAGGGCTGATAGCCGACCGGCGACGCGTCGCCTTGCGCGCACGTGGGCCACGCATCCCCTTTGGCGAGTTGGGTGAACAACTGCTGCATGACGGGCACGCAATAGGGAATGCCGTTCCATGAAGGCGCCGCGGCCGCCGCGCACAGGAGGACCTTGCAGCCAAATGACGCGTCCTGAGCGACCGCTGGGCAAGCGAGGAAGAAGACGGAAATCGTGGCGAGGAGCGGGGTGCGGATCACTGTGGAAATCTCTATATATTGCTATTTGACATAGCTTCATATCGCGCTATGTACCCGATGGCAACTCAGGGACTCAATTGAACCGCAAGGCGCTCATCGCGACATTCTCACTGCAGCTCGCCCTGACTTGTGGCAGTTCGGCATGGCCCGCGGCCGGTCGCGGCGCGCGGTCAAGCGATGCGCCCGCGATTGACCCGACAACGATGCGCATGGCGGTGGAGCGGCTCAAGGAAGCCATGACGCGCGTTGTCCCCGCAGCTATCCCTAAACCAAGGTCGGCCGCCCCAAAGCTTCCCGCAATCTCCTCGATCCAACGCTGCGCCGACCGCGCAATCGCGCCCGCGATTGTTCGCAAAATGGTTGCCGACGAGGCCGCACGGCAGAATGTCGATATCAAACTCGCCGAGACCATAGCGGCTCAAGAGTCAGGCTTCGGCGCTCACGTTAATTCCCCGGCCGCCGCGGCGGCCGGGGCCATGGGCGTCATGCAGCTCATAGCCACGACGGCCGCCCACTATCACGTTGAGGATCGCTGCGACGTCGCCGAGAATGCGCGCGGCGGCGTTTCTCTTATTGGCGATCTCAGCGCTCGATTTGGCGGCAACGTCTTCCTGATCCTGGCCGCCTACAACGCCGGCGAGGGACGCGTCGCTGCGGCCAAGGGCGTCCCTGCGAATTCTGAGACGGTGCGTTACGTCGCTGCCGGCGCGAACGCCTATTACGACTTCGCGGGCGCTGTGAAAGCCAAACCACGCCCAGCGCCAAATGGCTCCATCCCCGATCCCTCCACGCCCTCCACCGATTCCGTCGGCCAGAAATGGATCGGCGGGACCGTACTCTATGTTGAACAGGAGAAGACCCCGTGAATTTCGCCTCAATGCACCGACTTACGCCAACGCTCGTTCTTGCTGGCGTGATCGCCCTTGTCTGCGCCGACGCAGCCTACGCCCAGACCGCCTCCTTTCAGCCTTTGAACACGGCCTTTTCATCGGTTCTCTCGTTCATGACCGGAACCTTTGCGACGACAGCGGCGACCATCGCCGTCGTCGCGGCGGGGTTCATGGCGCTCACCTCGCGCATTCCCTGGTCCTGGTGTTTCTCGATCGTGGTCGGCGTCGCGCTGATCTTCGGTGGCGCCCAGATCGTCAGCTCATTGTCGGCAGGCATGTCGACGGGAGGCTGAGGTCATGGAAGCCACAGAACGCCCCCGCCTCGATCCCTTGGTCGGGGGGCTGACGCGCCCGCCAATGATGGCGGGCATCCCCTACGTGCTGTTCGTCGTCGAGTTTTGCCTCGTCGTCCTCATCTTCATCAACACCAAGAACCTGCTGATGTTTCTGCTCGTCATTCCGGTTCACGCCATCGCC
>JAJXZC010000605.1 GCA_021780275.1 Pseudomonadota bacterium | reverse complement strand
TTTTTCGCGTCTCGCACTCATCTGCCCCGCGGGCTTGTGGCTCGACGATCATCCGATCCCCGACATCTTCGCCATGCTGCCCTATGAGATGCCGCAATATCTTTTCCACGATGTGGAAGCGGGCACGAAGCTCATGACGGCGGGTGTGGCGCTCGACGATCCGGAATGGCTGAAGGCCTTCCTCGTCATGAATGCCCGGCAGATGGGCATGGCGGGGAAAATTCTCTTCCCGATCCCCGATCGCGGGCTCGCGCAGCGGCTCTATCGCGTGAAGGCGAAGACGGTTCTCGTCTGGGGCGACAGCGACAGGCTCATTCCGCCTGCCTACGCCCATGCGTGGAAGAAGGCGATCAAGGGCGCGGAGCTCGTCTCCATCGCGGAAGCAAGCCACATGGTGACGATGGAAAAGACCGAGCAGGTCGTCGCCGCGCTCGGAAAGCTCGGTTGAAATTCGGCGTCAATAAAAACAAGCAGGCGTTGGATAGGAGCGAAGGGCCGGTGGAAACACCGGCCCTTCTGCTTATGCCTCAGACATGCGCCGAGAAGGCGGCCATGATGAGCGTGATGAGCGAGCCGACCACAAGAACGGCGGTCGCCAGAATGCCGATGGTGAAGCCCAGTTCGCGCTTCTCGGCCGCGTTATAATAGCCGCGCGCATAGATGATACGCCCGACCGGATAGAAGATGCCGATGGCCGCTGCCCAGAGGTCATGCGTCGTGAGCGCGAAGAGCCAGAGCGCGGGCAGGAAGAGAACGAGGCCTTCCAGCGTGTTCTCATGAACGCGGATATAGCGCATGAGTTCTTCCGGTCCGTTCATCGCAGGCGCAGGAACGCCGTGCTTTGTGCGGGCGCGCCCTACATTGAGCGCCATCCAGAAATAGACGAGCAGCGAAAGCACGGTCACGAGGCCCGTGTGCGGATAGGCGAATGGCATGTGATTCCTCCCCTTGAAGCCGCAGGCATACTAGAGGGGTGCGACCTTCCGCGCCAATGCCCCGTTCGGCCGGCGCCCCTTGGGACTGGCGCAGGCCCCGTCCTTCGAATTATTCTCCCGGCCAATCATTGGAGGATTTGAGATGCAGCTTTCGTTGAACCCAGAGGATGAGGCATTCCGGCAGGAAGTGCGGGCTTTCCTGAATGAAAAGCTGCCCCGCGACGTCGCGGAGGCGCATTCCGTCGGCATCAGCGTCCCCAAGCCTGTGCTCAAGAAATGGCATCGCACCCTCTATGAACAGGGCTGGATCGCCCCTGCCTGGCCCAAGGCCGCAGGCGGCACGGGCTGGACGCTGACGCAGCAGCACATTTTCCAGGAAGAATGCGCGCAGGCCGGCGCCCCGTCGCTCATGCCCTTCGGCCTCTCCATGGTCGGCCCGGTCATCTACACCTTCGGCATCGAGGCGCAGAAGGCACAGCACATTCCGGGCATCTTGTCGGGCGATGTCTGGTGGTGCCAGGGCTATTCGGAGCCGGGTTCGGGCTCCGACCTCGCATCGCTGAAGACCAAAGCCGTGCGGGATGGCGACCACTATGTCGTCAACGGCCAGAAGATCTGGACCTCCTATGCCCATGAGGCGGACTGGATCTTCTGCCTCGTCCGCACCGACGACCAGTCAAAGCCGCAGGAGGGCATCTCTTTCCTCCTCATCGACATGAAGACGCCGGGCATCACCGTGCGCCCCATCGTCTCCATCGACGAGTTGCACCACCTCAACGAAGTCTTCTTCGAGGATGTGCGCGTGCCGGTAGCGAACCGCATCGGCGAGGAGAACAAGGGCTGGACCTATGCGAAGTTCCTGCTCGCCCATGAGCGGACGGGCATCGCAGGCGTCGCCTCGTCGAAGAAAGCTGCCGAGGAGCTTCACCTCATTGCAAGCGCCGAGCGCGCGGATGACGGAAAGCGCCTCGCCGACGATCAGGCGTGGCAGGCCGCGCTGGCCGAGGTCGAGGTGAAGCTCGCAGCACTCGAGGTCACCAATCTGCGCATCCTCGCCACCACCGAAAAGGGCGGCAGCGTCGGCGTCGAAGCCTCGATCCTCAAGATCCTCGGCACGGAAGTGCAGCAGTCGCTCCAGACCCTCGCCATGGAAGCCATCGGCTATTACGCGCTGGCCTCGCATCGCGACCGGCTCGAAGGCCGCAGCAATGAAGCGATCGTCGGCCCTGCCTATGGCGAGACGATCTATGCGAGCTATGGTTTCGGCCGCGCCTCCACGATCTATGGCGGCTCGAATGAAATTCAGCGCAACGTGCTGTCGAAAGCCGTTCTTGGGCTCTAACAGGCCCTAACGCGCAAAGAGCCTCGCGGTCGTACCCGCGAGGCTCAGGCCCGCGATGGAAAGCGCCATCGGCATGGCCGTACCGTCATTGAGCGCGCCGACGAGCGCCCCGGCGCCAGCGGCAAGCGCGAACTGGATGATGCCGGTGAGCGCCGCCGCCGCGCCGATGCGCGCTCCCGCCCGCGCCATGGCCGCCGCCGTCGCATTGGCGCCGATGAAGCCGAGACTTCCCAGCAGCACAACGAGGCACACCATCAAAGGCGCGAGCGCGGCGGGCAGCAGAACACAGACCCCGACAAGCGCCATCGCCGCTGCGAGATGCACTGTCATCGACACATTGAGGATCGCGCGGCCCGACATGCGCCTCAGCAGAAATGCGTTCATTTGCGAGGCTGCAATGAGACTGAACGCATTGAGCCCGAAGACCATCGCGTAGTGTTCGGGGCTCAACCCATGAAGCGTGATGAAGACGAAGGGTGAGCCCGTGATATAGGCGAACATGGCCGCCGAGATGCAGGCATTGGCAAGCGAAAACGCCATGAATGACCGATCGCCGAAAAGCCCCACATAAGCGCGCAGCACATGGCCAAGTCCGCCATGCGAACGCTTCTCGTGTGGCAGCGTCTCGCCGAGGCCGAGCCAGACCGCGATGAAGCAGACAAGCCCAAAGCCCGCGAGACACCAGAAAATGACGGGCCAGTGATAATGGGCAATGAGAACGCCGCCTATCATCGGCGCGAGAATGGGGGCCAGGCCCATCACCAGCATCAGCATCGAGAAGACCTGCGCCGAGGCCCGCTCATCGAAGAGATCGCGCACCATGGCGCGCGAAACGACGATGCCCGCACAGCCGCCCAGCGCCTGAACGAAGCGCGCTGCGGAGAGGCTTTCAATATCGGGCGCCCGCGCGGCCCAGACGGCGCCGAGCACAAAGGCGCCGATGCCGAGAAGCATGGGCGGCAGGCGTCCGGTACGGTCGGAGAGCGGCCCAAGTACGCTCTGCCCCAGCGCGAGACCGACGAAATATATGGCGAGCGTCGCCTGCACTTCGCCAGCGCTCGCGTGGAAATGCGCGGCGATGGCAGGAAAGGCAGGCAGATACATGTCGATCGACAGCGGCGCAAAGGCGGAGAGCGCGCCGAGGATGACCACAAACTTCAGGTGTTTTCTGCCGAAGTCCTGCGTGGCCATGAATTCGATCCCGGATGATCCGCTATGCGATGTTTACACGCAAACGCGCCGCCTTGCCAAAGCGGCGCGCCGGGATCGCCGGTTCTGTCAGGTCAGATCTTCTTGTCGCCCTCCCAGTAGCGGTCACGCACGGAGCGCCGGACGATCTTGCCCGACGGCATGCGCGGAAGATCGTCCGTGAAGTCGACAGAGCGCGGGCGCTTGTAACCGGGAAGCCGCTCGGCGGCGAAGGCCAGAAGCTCCCGTTTCAGCTCCTCGCTCGGCGCGACGCCCTCCTTGAGCTGCACAACCGCCTTGATCTCCTCGCCCCACTCTTCGTTCGGCACGCCGACGGCAGCGACATCGAAGACAGCAGGATGCTTCAGTATCTCCTCGTCGATTTCGACGGGATAGATATTCACACCGCCCGAGATGATGACTTCGGCGCTCCGCCCGGTGAGGAACAGGAACCCGTCCTCATCGAGATAACCCATGTCGCCCATCGTGAAGTGGTCGCCGCGATAGGCGCCCTCGGTCTTTTCCGGCGCCTTGAAATATTCGAAGCGCCCCTGCTCGGGCGCCTTGAAATAGATCGTGCCGACCTCGTTCGCGGATGCAGGCTCGCCCGCATCGTTGACGACGACCAACTCGACGCCGGGAAGCGCGCGGCCAACCGTGCCGGGTTTTGTCAGCCATTCCTCGCTTTCGACGAAGACGCCGCCGCCCTCGGTCGCCGCGTAATATTCGAAAACAACGGGACCGAACCATTCAATGCTGTTCTGCTTCACATGCGCGGGGCAAGGCGCGGCGCCGTGCAGTATCCACCGCAGCGTCGAAGAATCGTATTTATCCCGCACCTCGGGCGGCAGGCCCAGCATGCGGTGAAGCATCGTCGGCACGACATGCGTATGCGTCACTCCATGCTCCTCGACCAGCCGCAACGTCTCCTCGGCGTCCCATTTGTCCATCAGAACGCAGCCGACGCCGGCATTGAGCGGGAATACGAGATTGAGCGCGAGCGGCGCCGCGTGATAGAGCGGCCCGGTGACGAGCGCCATGTCCTCGCCCGGACGGAACTGCGCCGTCTCGGCGAGCTTCAGCTGAAGCGGCGCGACCGGCGGCGCCTCGCGCCGGAAGACGCCTTTCGGATACCCCGTCGTGCCCGAGGTGTACATCATCTGTGTGCCGAGCACCGGATCATCAAGATCGTGATGCGTCTCGGGACTCACGACATCGTCATAAGAAACGAAGCCCGAAATATCGCCGCCGACCGCGAGCCGCACATGCGCCGCCGGCGCCATCGAGGCGGCTTCAGTGGCATTGCCTGCGAAGCGCACATCGGCGATGAAAGCCTTCGCCTCGCAATTGTCGACGATATAGCCGACCTCGGACCCCTTGAGATGCCAGTTCACCGGCGTCAGACGAAAACCGCCGCGCTGGCACGCCGCAACAACCTCGACGAATTCGGGTCGGTTGGAGCAGAGGAGCGCAACGGCGTCTCCGTGGCGCAGGCCGGCGCGACGCAGCGCGCGGACGAGCTGGTTCGCGCGCGCATTGAGTTCCGCATAGCTGCGATTACCCGCCGCCGAAAGGATCGCCGGACGATCGGGGGCCTGAGCGGCATGCCAAGCGAGGACCATTCCCGCGGCAGCGGCCGCCTCGCGGCTCGCCGCCGCGCTATGTGCAATATTCATGTTTCCCTCCCCAGGGCGGCCAATTCTTGTTTGAAACCTGCGGCCGGTATTTATTGGACCGCGCGCGCCTTGCCATCGTCAAGCGTGCTGAGCGGGCAGCACCGAGACTTGCCTGTTCATTTGTGGTTACATGCGACCGGGGGTTCTGGAGTTTTCACCGCATGCATTCCCTTCGCCGCGCTCTCTCCACAGCCTCGCTTCTCTGTGCCGCTTCGATGGCGCCCCTGCCCGCCATCGCGGAAGAGACGGACAACGGCTTCATCTCGCTCCAGGTCGAGAACGATCTTTTCGCCAAGCTCGCCAATACCGACCGGCATTATACGAACGGCATTCAGGCGGCGTGGCTCTCGGCCCCGCGCGATGACCTGCCCGAATGGCTGAACACCCTTTCCGCACCGCCGCTTTTCGGCCTTTTCACCGATGACGCGAATGTCGTGAAGGTGACGCGACGCATCGGCGTCAATATCGGGCAGGAGATCTTCACTCCGGACGATACCGACGCAACCGCGCCTCTCCTCCACGACCGGCCCTATGCCGCATGGCTTCACTCCACCTTCACGCTGCAAAGCGTGCGCGAGAATGCGGCGGGTGGCGCCTGGCAGGACCAGTGGAAACTCGATCTCGGCGTGGTCGGCCCGTGGGCGCTCGGACGGCAAGTGCAGAATGGCTGGCACAAGCTCATCAATGTCGAGCAGGCAAACGGCTGGACGAACCAGCTCCGCAACGAGCCGACCGTCAATGTGAGTTTCGAACGCGCATGGCGCTCCGAGCGGACGGACTCGGTCCTCTTCGACCTCGATACCGACACGATCCCCTATGGCGTCGTCGCGCTCGGCAATGCGCAGACCTATGCGGGGCTCGGCGCAATCATCCGCCTCGGTCCTGACCTGCCCGACGATTTCGGCCCCAGTCGCATCTATCCCGGCATCGGCGGATCGGACTGGTTCCGCGCGACACGCGGCTTCGACTGGTATGTTTTCGGGGGCGGCGAGCTGCGCGGGGTCGCGCGCGACATCTTCCTCGACGGCAACACGTTCCGCGACAGCCAGAGCGTCGACAAGAAGCCGGTCGTCGCTGACGTCAAGCTCGGCGCCACCGCCATCCTCGGCGACACGCGCCTGAGCTTCACCCATGTGTTCCGCAGCAAGGAATTTTATGACCAGCCGAAGCCCGACCAGTTCGGCTCCATAACCCTCACCTTCGGCCTCTGATCGCAGCCTTTCGCGCGGCGGCGAATGCGGATTAGGATATGCGGTCCGGCAACGATCGGACCGACTGCCAAATATAAATCCCAGGGAGCGAAATCATGGCGATCATGTCCGTCGGACAAATACCCGCCTATTGGGCGGCGCGCGATCCGAACGCGCCCGCGCTCACGCATGAGGGCCGGACCGTCACCCGCGCCGAATTCGATGCCCGCACCAACAGGCTCGCCCGCGCCTATCAGGAAATTGGCGTTGCGGAAGGCGACCTCGTAACCATCGGCCTGCCCAACGGCATCGAGTTCTTCGAAGCCTGCTACGCCGCATGGAAGCTCGGCGCGACGCCGCAGCCGGTTTCCTCGCGCTTGCCAAAGGTCGAACGCGAGATGATCGTCGAAGTCGCGAACCCGTCGCTGGTCGTCGGCGCGGAGCCGGGCACGCATGGCTCGACGCCCTGCCTCCCGATCGGCTTCGAGCCCGACGAGTCCCTGTCGGACGCCCCGCTCCCCGAAATCACCGCGCGCTACTGGAAAGCCCCCACATCGGGCGGCTCGACCGGCAGACCCAAGATCATCGTGTCAGGCATGCCCGGCGCCTTCGACCCCGAAGAAGCGCTCTATCAGCAGCAACTCGGCGGCGCGCAGCTCGTCCCCGGTCCGCTCTATCACAACGGACCCTTCAGCTTCTCGATGCTGGGTTTGATGACGGGCAACCACATCGTCATCATGTCGCGCTTCGACGCGGAGGAAACGCTGCGCCACCTTGCCGAACACAAGATCGACTGGGTGATGCTGGTGCCCACCATGATGCATCGCATCTGGAACCTGCCGGAAGACGCGCGCAACAAGTATGACCTCTCGCATCTGCGCGTCGCGCTGCATCTCGCGGCGCCCTGCCCGGCCTGGCTGAAGGAGAAATGGATCGGATGGCTCGGCGCCTCTCGCATCCACGAACTCTATGCCGGCACGGAAGCGCAAGGCGGAACCTGGATCACGGGCGATGAATGGCTCGAACATCGCGGCTCGGTCGGCAAGCCCAATGCCGGCTGCGAGATGAAGATCGTCGGCAAGAACGGCGAAACCCTGCCGCCGGGCGAAGTCGGCGAGGTTTTCATGCGCCCGCTTTCGGGGCCCGGCACGACCTATCATTACCTTGGCGCCGATCCGAAACAGATCGAAGGCGGCTGGGAGTCGATCGGCGATGTCGGCTATATGGACGAAGAAGGCTATCTCTATCTCGCCGACCGCCACACGGACATGATCCTTTGCGGCGGCGCGAACATCTATCCCGCCGAAGTGGAAGCCGCAATCGACTCGTTTCCCGGCGTTCGCTCGAGCGCCGTCATCGGCCTGCCGCATGACGATCTCGGCAATGTGGTCCACGCAATCATCGATGCGCCGGGCGGCTTCGACGAAGAGGCTCTGAAGAACTACCTCGCCGAACGTCTCGTGCGTTACAAGATTCCACGCAGCTTTGAAGTCGCGCATGAGCCACTGCGCGACGACGCGGGCAAGCTCCGCCGCTCTGCATTGCGCACAGAGAGGATCGCGGCGGCGGTGGGCTGAGGGAGACGGATCAGACTTCCGTCTTCGTGCCAAGCTCGACGACGCGGTTCGGCGGAAGCTGGAAATATTCCGTCGGGCCCAGCGCGTAGTCCATCAGAAGGATGAAAAGGCGCGACTGCCAGGCCGGCATCTTGGACGAGTGCTCATGCACCAGCGTTTGCCGGCTGACGAAATAGGAAGTTTCCATCGGCGGGAAATCGAGGCCGAAGGTGCGGCAGCGCTCGAGCTGCTCGGGCACGTCGACCTGCTGCATGAAACCATGCTTGATCTCGATGCGCGCGAAACCGTTCGCCAGCGTCTCGACCTTGAGCTGCTCAGGTAGCGGCACGCGCGGCGTGTCTTCCGTGCTCACGCGCAGAAGCGCGACGCGCTTGTGCAGCACCTGATTGTGCTTGAGGTTGTGCAGCAGTGCGGTCGGCACGACGTCGAGATTAGCGGTGAGGAACACCGCCGCGCCCTTCACGCGCTGAATTTTCTGATCCGCCGCCTGCTTGAGCAGCGTCTCCAGCGGAATGGCGCCGTCGAGGAACTGCTCGGCCAGAAGCTTGCGGCCACGGCGCCACGTTTCCATCAGCACGACCAACGCAAAGCCAACCGCAATGGGCAGCCAGCCGCCTTCGAGAACCTTGGTCAGGTTGGAGGTGAGGAAGCTCAAGTCGATCGTGAGGAAAACCAATGTGATGAGCGCGACCGGAATGAGCGGCCATTTGGCGATACGGCGGTAATAGTAACCACCGATCAGCGAGGTGATGACCATCGTGCCCGTCACCGCGATGCCATACGCATAGGCCAGCCGCGATGAGGACTCAAATCCGACCACCGTGGCAAGCACACCGATCATCAACGCGGCATTGATCTGCGGCACATAGATTTGGCCCGCTTCGCGAGCGGAGGTGTGGCGAATACGAACACGCGGCAGCCAGCCCAGCTCCACGGCCTGACTCGTCACCGAGAAAGCGCCCGAAATTACCGCCTGCGAAGCAATGATGGCGGCCATGGTGGCAAGCAGCAGCAGCGGCACACGCAGAATCTCCGGCGCGAGGAGATAGAACGGATTTTCGACGGCGGCCGGATCGGAGAGTAACAGCGCACCCTGTCCGAAATAGTTGAGGATAAGCGCGGGCCAGACAAAGGCGATCCAGACCCGTCGAATGGTGGCGCAGCCGAAATGGCCCATATCGGCATAAAGCGCTTCGGCGCCGGTGATGGCGAGCACGACGGCGCCGAGCAGTAGCAGCGGACGCGTGTGGCCGGCCATCAACAGGTTGATCCCGTGCCGCGGATCGAGCGCGGCGGCAACGCCGGGATGCTGAAGAATGCCGTAGACGCCAAGCGCAGCCAGAACGGCAAACCAGACCCCCATGACCGGACCGAACAAGGCACCGACCTTCGCCGTGCCGTTGCTCTGGGCAAGGAAGAGACCGACAAGCAGAACGGCCGCGATGGGCACCGTCATACCGTTGAAGACTGGAGAGATGACCTCAAGGCCCTCGACCGCGCCGAGAACCGAGATCGCAGGCGTCAAAATGCCGTCGCCATAGAAGAATGCCGCACCGAGCATGCCGCCGCCGATCAGCGCAGTGGCGAGCCAGGAACCCGGTACCGCCTGCTTGAGCGCCAGTGCCGTCAACGCCAGCACGCCGCCTTCGCCCTTGTTGTCCGCGCGCAGGATGAAGATGACGTACTTCACCATCACCACCAGCGTGATCGCCCAGAAGACGAGCGAAAGCACGCCAAGAACAGTCTCCGGCGTGACCTTCAACCCCACGGCGGGATCGAAGCACTGGCGGATGGTGTAAAGCGGGCTGGTCCCGATATCACCGAAAACGACGCCCATTGCGGCGACGTGGAGAGCCAGCTGGAACGGCCGCTCTCCCTCGGATGGAGCGATGCTCAAAGGATCGAGCCCTTCAGGTTGCGAGGGGGCGCATGCTGTCCGAAGTGGGCGGCAAGGTCAACCGGTCGAACACCCCCGAATTGCGACCTTCTGTCCCCTCTGTTAGAGGAGTCGGCATCGCTCTTGAAAACCCAGAACCATAATTATGGGAGAATAATATGTCCGGCGCCAGCACCGAGCCCGTCATCCTCGTCGAGAAATCCGGCGGGGTCGCCCTCGTCACCCTGAACCGCCCGAACGCGATGAACGCGCTTTCTCGCGAACTCCGCGCCGCCATCGCCGAAACCTTCGAGGCGCTGGAAGCCGACCCCGAGGTCCGCGCAGTGATCCTGACCGGTGCCGGCAAGGCCTTCACGGCAGGTCTCGACCTCAAGGAACTGGGCTCGGGCGCGAGCACTGTGGGCAGCGCCGTCAACGACAAGGACCCCGTAACCTCGATCGGCCAGTTCTCCGGCCCCGTGATCGGCGCCATCAACGGCGTCGCCATCACCGGCGGCTTCGAGCTGGCGCTGGCCTGCGACGTGCTCATCTGCTCGACCAATGCCCGCTTCGCCGATACCCATGGCCGCGTCGGCATCCTGCCGGGCTGGGGCCTCAGCCAGAAGCTTTCCCGCGTCCTGGGCATCTACCGCGCCAAGGAACTCTCGCTTACGGGCAACTTCCTCTCCGCCGCGCAGGCCTATGAATGGGGCATGGTGAACCGCGTCGTCGAGCCGGACGAGCTCATCCCCACCTGCCGCAAGCTTGCCGACGACATGCTCTCCCTCATCCCGGATTGCCTCGTCACCTACAAGAAGCTCATCGACGAGGGCTTCGCCGAGAACTTCGGCGAGAGCCTCAAGACCGAGCGCCGCTTCACCAGTGAGCGCAACCAGGCCGTCGATGCGGGCGAAATCGAAGCGCGGCGCGAAGCGATCCGGCAGCGGGGCCAGCAGCAAAAAAATTAAACTCCTGAGCCGGGATGCCTCCCCGGCCCCGCGAAATCCGCTAAGCTCCCTTCCAAAGCCTATTAAAGAGCATCTGGGAGGAAGCCATGCATGATCTCGTGATCCGGGGAGGCACCGTTTTCGACGGTACCGGAGGAGAGCCCTTCGAGGCCGATATCGCCATTGACGGCCAGACCATCGTCGCGGTCGGCAAGGTCGAAGGACAGGGCCGCGAAGAGATCGATGCGCGCGGCCAGATCGTCACCCCCGGCTTCATCGACGTGCATACGCATTACGATGGCCAGGTCACCTGGGACCCCTATCTCCAGCCCTCCACCTTTCACGGCGTCACCACCGCCGTTCTCGGCAATTGCGGCGTAGGCTTCGCGCCCTGCAAGCCTGAACAGCGCGAATGGCTCCTCGGCCTCATGGAAGGCGTCGAGGACATTCCCGGCACCGCGCTCGCCGAAGGCATCAAGTGGAACTGGGAAAGCTTCCCCGACTACATGAACGCAGTCGAGGCCTCGCCTCTCGCCCTCGATGTCGGGCTTCAGGTGCCCCATGCAGCGGTGCGCGCCTATGTGATGGGCGAACGCGCCCCGGCGCTCGAACCGGCGACAACGGAAGAAACGGAAGAGATGGCGCGGCTCGTCGTGGAAGCGCTCGACGCGGGCGCGCTCGGCTTCTCGACATCGCGCACGGTGAAGCACCGCGACAAGCATGGCGCCTCGACGCCGACGCTGAAGGCCGAAGCCGAAGAACTGCACGGTATCGCGCGGGCCATGGGCAAGGCGGGCAAAGGTGTCCTCCAGCTCATCGCCGACTTCAAGGACACCGAC
>JAJXZC010000711.1 GCA_021780275.1 Pseudomonadota bacterium | reverse complement strand
TGCCGTCCGCGTGATGTTCGGCCTTGTAGGCCTTGGCGGCGTTGAAAGCGATGTTGGTGGCAAGCGCGGTCTTGCCCATCGAGGGACGACCGGCGAGGACGATGAGGTCGGAAGGCTGCAAGCCGCCCATCATCTTGTCGAGATCGCGCAAGCCCGTCGAAATGCCCGACAATCCGCCATCGCGCTCATAGGCGGCGGCGGCCATGTCGATGGCGCCTTTGAGCGCCTCGTGAAAACCTCTGAAGCCGCCTTCGTACTTGCCCTGTTCGGCGAGCTGATAAAGCGCCTGCTCGGCCTCGAGAATCTGCTGCGACGGGGTGTCGTCGACCGGCGCGTCATAGGCGCGATTGTGAATGCTGCTGCCGACCTGAATGAGTTCGCGGCGGATCGCGAGCTCATAGATGGTCCGGCCGTATTCCTCGACGTTGATGATGGTCGTCGCCGCGCCTGCGAGCCGCGCCAGATATTGCGGGCCGCCGATCTCGGTCAGCGCCTCGTCGCGCTCGAAGAAATTCTTCAGCGTCACGGGAGAGGCGAGGTGGCCCGCCGTGATGAGCTTTGCCGCCGCTTCGTAGACGCGGCCATGCAGCGCGTCGAAGAAATGTATCGGCTCGAGGAAGCTCGAGAGCCGGTCATAGGCTTCGTTATTGACGAGGATGGCGCCGAGCAGCGCCTGCTCCGCCTCGATGTTGTGCGGCGGGACGCGGTAGCCCTGTGTGCCGTCGTCGTCGGGTACGCTGGCGAAAGCTTGGGATATGTTTTCCATGGTCTCGTTTTACGCGAAGGGCGCGCGAGCGATAGCGGAAATGCTGTCGTTGCGGCCACCTCTAACAGCTTTGCTCTTCCCAGCCTGTGAATAACGGGGAGAACTTCAGGTAAGTCGCTGAGTATCCAACCGCATTCCGGCTTTTTGGCGGCTGGGGATAGTTTCAATTGTATCTTGAGTCGTGGCAATTGAACGAAGACGACGCGCAGGGCTATTGTTCCTCGTCTGCAACAATTCATTCTCATTCGCGCCGTAGTCATCGGGGCTTGCCTGAGCCTAGAGTTCCCTTCGCAGCGCGCCGCAAAGGCGCATCAATCGTGGAGAGCAAGATGGATTCCCTGACCAAGTTGGCCGCGCCCGCGGGCCGCGTGCTGTTGAGCCTGATCTTCATTATCGCTGGTATCAGCAAGGCGACTTCGGCTTCGGCCACGATCGGCTATATCGCGTCGAAGGGGATCCCGCTCCCTGAGGTCTCCTATGTGCTGACCCTGATCGTAGAACTGGGCGGCGGCGTCCTGATCCTGATCGGCTATCAGACGCGGATCGTCGCCTTTCTCATGGCGGGTTTCTGCATCGTCACCGGCGTTATCTTTCACAACGACTTTGCCGATCAGATGATGTTCATCATGTTCATGAAGAACCTCGCCATGGCGGGCGGCTTCCTGCAGCTCGTCGCCCATGGCGCAGGTGCGTACAGCATCGACAATCGCGGCAATGCCTGATTGCAGACTGGCGCGGGCGATCAGTCGCCCGCGCGAAGCCGCTGCCGTACCGGTACGGCTGAGAGCATACGCTCCCGCTCGCCGATATAGTCGCGGGTAAGGGGCAGGGCATCGATCTTCTTCGCGAGTTGAAGCTGGAAGTTGACCATGCCTTCGTGGCGGAACGAGGTTTCCGAACCCGCCAGATAGAACTCCCACATGCGGCAGAAGCGCTCGTCATAGATCTTCGCGGCGATGTCGCGCTTCGCCATGAAGCGGCGGCGCCACTCCTTCAGAGTTTCGGCATAATGGAGCCGGAGCACTTCGAGGTCAGTCATGAAGAGGCCGGTCTTTTCGACCGCCGCTGACATTTCGCTGAGCGCTGGAATATAGCCGCCGGGGAAGATGTATTTCGCGATCCAGGGATTGGTCGCGCCGGGCGGATCAAGGCGCCCGATGGTGTGGATGAGCGCGACGCCGTCATCCGTGAGCAGGCGCTTCACGCCGCTGAAATATTCCGTGTAATGACCGATACCGACATGCTCGAACATGCCGACAGAGACGATGCGGTCGAACCTGTCGGTGAGCGTCCGGTAGTCCTGCAGGAAGAAGCGGACACGGTCGGCGAGGCCGCGTTCCAGCGCGCGCTGGCTCGCCACCTTGTGTTGCTCGCGGCTCAATGTGACGCCGATGACCTCCGCGCCGGTCTCCTCTGCAAGCGTCAGTGCGAGGCCACCCCAGCCGCAGCCGATGTCGAGCAGCTTCATGCCGGGCTCGATCTGCAGCTTGGCAGCGATATGGCGCTTCTTGGCGAGTTGCGCCTCTTCGAGGCTCATCGATGGATTGGCGAAATAGGCGCAGGAATATTGTTTGTCCGCATCGAGAAAGAGATCGTAGATGCCGCCGTCGAGATCGTAGTGATGGGCGACGTTCTCTTGCGCCTTGCCGATGGGATTGTGCTGGTCGATGCGCCGCTTCATGCGCCGGAGGGCGGCATATGCCTTGAAAGCGCGGCTCGGATAGTTGGTGCCGAGATTGCCGAGGATCATGTCGAGAAGATCATAGATGGTGGCGGGCTGATCGACGGTGAGCGCGCCGTCCATATAGGCTTCGCCGAGCTTGAGATAGGGATTGGTGGCCAGCGCGAAATGCGCGCCCTTGTCTCGCAGGCGTATGGTCAGAAGGCGACCCGTCCCGTCGCCATAGGTTCTGGCCTTTCCATCATGGTCGATCAGGCGGAGCGAGCCGCGCTTGACGACCTGCTTCAGAAGCACACCGAACAGCATACAACCTCCGTTCCCAGAGTTGACGCGTAGATCGGGCCTGTCAGCACGTGACCGGGCCCGCCGGTTCGTACACACACCTTCTGACAGACATGAAAAGTTAAAGCCGGATTAGAAGCAATCAAAAAGAGCATGGGGCAAAAAGAGCATGGCGCCGAACGGGACGCCTGGCCCGGTGGACAAGCAAAAAGGGCGCTCCCGGAGGAACGCCCTTTTGAAGTCTGTCCGAAATGGGACCGATTACTCGGCCGCGCCCTCGGCTTCTTCGCCTTCGGCCGGAGCCAGTTCTTCGGATTCGAAGAACTCGGCGGCTTCGATCTCGTCTTCTTCCTCGGTCCGGCGGGTGAGGTCTTCACCGGCGGCCTGGCGCTTGGCCTCTTCCTCGGAGCGGGCGACGTTGATCGAAACGGTCGCGGACACTTCGGGGTGGAGGACGACGCGCACCTGATGCAGGCCGATCGTCTTGATCGGGTGCTCAAGAGCGATCTGGGTGCGGTTGGTCGAGAAACCGCCCGCGGTCGCCGCATCGGCGATGTCGCGGCCGTTCACCGAGCCATAGAGGTGGCCGGTTTCGCCCGCCTGACGCAGAACGGTGAAGGTCTGGCCGTCGAGCTTGGTCTTGACCTGCTCGGCTTCCGACTTGAGTTCGAGGTTGCGGGCTTCGAGCTGCGCGCGCTGCGCCTCGAAACGCACAAGGTTTTCTTTGGTGGCGCGGAGCGCCTTCTTGCGAGGCAGCAGGAAGTTACGGGCAAAGCCGTCCTTCACCTTGACCACATCGCCCATTTGACCGAGTTTTTCGACCCGTTCCAGAAGTACGACTTGCATGTCTGTCTCCTTTTCCGGGCTCAGCCGATGACGTAGGGCAGGAGGGCGAGGAAGCGCGCGCGCTTGATGGCGCGGGCGAGCTCACGCTGCTTCTTGGCGGAAACCGCCGTGATGCGGCTCGGAACGATCTTGCCGCGCTCCGAAACGTAGCGCTGCAGGAGCTTCACGTCCTTGTAGTCGATCTTCGGAGCGTTGGCGCCGGAGAACGGGCAGGTCTTGCGGCGGCGGAAGAAGGGCCGGCGCGCGGGGGCTGCTGAGGTGCTCATTATTCTTCAATCCCTTCCGAAGCGGCTTCTTCACGATCGCGCGAGAAACGGGGACGGTCGCCACGGTCGCCGCCACGGGGACGGTCGCCACGGTCGAAGCGGTCGCCACGACCACCGCCGCCACGCTCGTCGCGGCTGCCACGGCTCTGAAGCATGGCCGACTGGCCGGTTTCATGCTCTTCGACGCGGGTCGTCATGAAGCGCAGGACGTCTTCGTTGATGCCCTGCTGGCGTTCCATTTCGGCGACGGCGGCAGCCGGCGCGTCGATGTTGAGGAGGGCGTAGTGGCCCTTGCGGTTCTTCTTCACCTTGTAGGCAAGGTTGCGCAGACCCCAATATTCGGTCTTCGCGACGGAACCGCCGTTTTCCTTGAGGATGTTCGAGAACTGCTCGACGAGCGCCTCGACCTGCTGCTGCGTCACGTCCTGACGCGCAATGAAAATATGCTCGTAAAGAGCCATTGAGCCTTTTCCTATATATATCCGGCCCCGGCGCAAAGCCCCCTTTGAGCCCCAAAAGGCTCGAAAGGACCACCAAAGAAGCGGAGACACCGGAGCCCGGGATTTCTCCCTGCCGCGCCCTTCAAGGGACACGGTGCGCCGTTCAGCCTCCAGCCGAGACCTTCAGAAGCGGCGCAATATAAGGAAAGCCGGGTTGAAAGCAAGGGGCGATGGCGCGCTATGCCCCGCATTGGGGCGGAAGATAAAGGGAAAGCGGAGCCTTGGGGTATTTGAAGGTGCCCGCGAGCACAAAGCCCTGCGAGACGGCATGGGCGACCATCCGGGCCTCGAATTCACGTTCTCCATAATATCCCGTGAGGAGGCCGGTGCCGGGGTCCATGTAGTGGGTCACGTCGGAAAATTTGCGGAATTCCGGCTTCTTCTCGCGGAGCACCCCGTCGATCCGGAACAGGAATTCGCCCCCCGCGCTTCCCGGCGAGAGCGGTACGCCGCTGCCGAGGGCGGGTATGGCGCTGGCGCTCAGGATTTCGGTAACGCATCCCGGATGATGGCGAAGCGCATCGTCCACGAGTTTCGAGATGTCCGCCTGGGCCCGCATGACGAGGAGAGGGGGATAGTTGTCCAGCCCATCCCTGGCGAGCATCCGGAGGTCCACCGCCGAGGAAAGGCTGCTCAGCACGAGCGCACCCAGCAGCGTCGCAGTTCTGAAGGCGGGCGTATGGTTCGCGGCCAAGGCCGCAGCGGGCACGGCAAACATGGTGAACGCGAGCGCGGCGGTGCCCCAATAGGGCAGGAAATAAGTCATCGGCATGATCGCCGCGATGACGGTGGCGGCAAGAATGATAGCTGCCTCCACGGCATTTCCTTTGCCCATGCCGCGCCTGTCGCTCCGGACAAGGAGTATTGCCGCCACCACGACCAGCCATACCGGAATGGCGTTTATCAGGAAGTTTGCCAGACCTTCGCGCATCTCCGTCACCGAGCCGGTGAAGCTCAAGCCGCGAAATTCATTGGTGAGGATGTGAAACTCGAAATTGAGAAAGAGAAAATCGGCCCGGTCGATGATGAAATAATAAAAGACAGGCAGAAGGCCGATGGCGCAGCCGATTGCGTATTGGAACGTGAACGCTCGCGATTTGCGGGAGATAGGAAACAGAAGCGCGAAGGCTGCCGCCGGGGCTATGAAACTTATCTTGCTCGACGCGGCGAGGCCGATGGCCAGTCCGATCAGCAGCGCATTGATGCGTCCTGTCTCTCTCCCGAAGTAGAGAAAACATGCAAAAGAAAAGAGAAAAAGCGGCAGCGCGTAATTGCTCGTCTGTGCCATGTTCGAAAAGACATTAGCGTTGAACAGAACGAGCGTGAAAACGACCCAGAACACATAAGGCCGTTGGGCGAGCCGCTGCGCCGTCATTGATGCGAGGGCAGCCGCTCCCAGTACAAATATGACCGAGGCGAATTTCGCGGAGACATAGAGCAGGGCCGGTCCGACCAGCGCCTCCAGCGCGGCGTAGACGAGGACGTTGAGCGGCGCTTGCGCGTAGGCAATCTCCCGGTAGAGCGCGAATTGCGGAAACAGCGACGCGGCCGCGACATACATATGGTCGTTGTGATTGTATTCGCCGAACGCCCTGATCGACCGGACGACTGCGTAGAAGCTGGCGGCACAGGGAAGAAGCTGGGCGGCGATTGTCTCGGCGGTGCGGCGCGGTGGCGTCTGCGTATCGGACGGCGCGCCATCCATTGCCGTCGCAACCGGCGGTGCAAGGGGATCGCGTCTGCTCAAAATGCCTCCCCTCCCGGCCCCGGTTCCATCCGAAGTTCAGCACCGGCGGAATGAATCAGGCAAGCTCCGGCGGCGCGAGAATGTTCCGGTCTGATAGGAGCGGCCTTGCCTTCGCGTCCGGGCCGCCGGGGGCTCGTCGTCTTGACACCCCTCTTTGAGCCTGTATCTCTGTGGACCAGCCGGGCCGCGAGCAGTCCGGGTTTTTGCTGGATATGCAGGGAGCGTCGATGAGCAGGGCTTTCACCTTTCCGGGGCAGGGATCGCAGGCGGTCGGCATGGGCCGGGAACTGGGCGAGGTTTTTGCCTCGGCCCGTGAGGTTTTCGAGGAAGTCGACGAGGCTCTCGGCCAGAAGCTTTCCAAACTGATGTGGGAAGGCCCGCAGGAAGACCTGACGCTGACCGAGAATGCCCAGCCCGCGATCATGGCGGTGAGTCTCGCCGTCGTGCGCACTCTTGAAAAAGAGGGCGGCTTCAGGCTTGCCGACAAGGCGGCCTTCGTCGCCGGTCATTCGCTCGGCGAATATTCGGCGCTCGCCGCCGCCGGCAGCTTCACCATTGCCGATACGGCCCGCCTTCTGAAGCGCCGTGGCCAGGCGATGCAGCGCGCGGTGCCGGTGGGCGTCGGCGCGATGGCCGTTCTGCTCGGCCTCGATTTCGACGCGGCCTCCGAAATCGCCAAGGAAGCGGCGCAAGGAGAAGTTTGCGAAGCGGCCAACGACAATGGCGGCGGTCAGGTCGTGGTCTCTGGTCACAAGGCCGCTGTCGAACGCGCCATCGAGATCGCCAAGACCAGGGGCGCCAAGCGCAGCATGGCTCTGCCGGTAAGCGCGCCTTTCCATTGCGTGCTGATGCAGCCTGCTGCCGACGAAATGGCAGAAGCGCTGGCAGAGGTCGAGATCAGGACGCCCTCCGTTCCGCTCGTTGCCAACGTTACCGCTTCGCGCGTCGCCGACCCCGCGACCATTCGCGACTTGCTGGTAAAGCAGGTCACCGGCATGGTTCGCTGGCGTGAAAGCGTTCTCTATATGGAATCGCAGGGCGTCTCGCGTTACGTCGAAGTCGGCGCGGGCAAGGCGCTTGCGGGCATGATCAAGCGCATCGCGCAAGAGCCCGAGACCGTTTCGATCGGCACGCCCGCCGATGTCGAAGCTTTTCTGAAAACAATCTGATCCGGGGAGCACCCATGTTCGACCTCACAGGTAAAAACGCGCTGGTCACCGGCGCTTCCGGCGGCATCGGCTCCGACATCGCGCGCGCCCTTCACAAGCAGGGCGCGACGGTCGCGCTCTCGGGTACGCGCAAGGATGCGCTCGACGCGCTGGCCGCCGAACTCGGTGGCCGCACTCATGTGCTCCCCTGCAACCTTTCGGATAGCGCTGCCGTCGATGCGCTGCCCAAGCAGGCCGAAGAGGCGATGGGCTCGCTCGACATTCTGGTCAACAATGCCGGCCTCACCCGCGACAATCTCTTCATGCGCATGAAGGATGAGGAGTGGGACGAGGTTATCCGCGTCAACCTCACGGCTGCATTTCGCCTTTCGCGCGCGAGCCTGCGCGGCATGATGAAGCGCCGCTTTGGCCGCATCATCGGAATTACCTCCGTCGTCGGCGTCACCGGCAATCCGGGGCAGGGCAATTATGCCGCCTCCAAGGCCGGCATGATCGGCATGACCAAGGCGCTGGCGCAGGAAGTGGCGAGCCGCAACATCACGGCGAACTGCATCGCGCCGGGCTTCATCCGCAGCGCCATGACGGACGCTCTCAACGACGATCAGAAGGCCAAGATTCTGGGAACGATTCCCGCCGGCCGGCTCGGCGAAGGGGCCGAGATTGCCGCAGCGGCGGTCTATCTCGCCAGCGACGAAGCGGCCTATGTGACCGGCCAGACCATCCATGTTAACGGCGGCATGGCGATGATCTGATCGGTCGGGGCCTTTTCCGGCGCCGAAAAGGTAAACGAAATCAGTGCGGTAGTCGTGTGTGTCAATAGGGCGCCTTCGCTGGCACCATAGTGAAAAGTGTGTTACCTAGGCCCCTCGATTTGGCTTGCGATCTAGCCTTGAAATGGGCCAGAAGAGGTGCAGTCTTTCCGCCGAATTCAATCGCGTTGTTACCCTGAAGCATTACGCGATGGGGACGGGGCGTGAAGCCGGTCAAAACAGGGAATCTGAGGACTTAAAATGAGTGATATCGCGGAACGCTTGAAGAAGATCGTGGTCGAGCACCTCGGCGTCGACGCCGACAAGGTGACTGAGAACGCGAGCTTCATCGATGATCTCGGCGCGGACAGCCTCGACAACGTCGAGCTGGTCATGGCGTTCGAAGAAGAATTCGGCGTCGAGATTCCGGACGATGCGGCCGAGAAGATCCTGACCGTCAAAGACGCGATCGAGTTCGTCAAGGCGAACGCGAAGTCCTGATTTCGGTCTTGTGGAGCGCGGGGCTGACGTCCCCGCGCTCTGCAGCGTCATAGGATCCGGCGCACCCGGTCAGGTTTCGCCGGCTCTTGCTTTGAGTATCAAGTAGGGCAGCCCCGCGCTCGATCGCTGTGGGCGATGGGGAGTAGGGACCGATATGAGACGGGTCGTCATTACCGGACTGGGCATGGTGTCGCCGCTTGGCTGCGGCGTCGACGTAACCTGGAAGCGTCTTCTCGATGGCCAGTCTGCGGCTCGCCGGATCGAGAATTTCGACGTCTCCGATCTTCCTTGCAAAATTGCGATGCCTGTTCCCCGCGAAGGCGAGGGCGCGTTCATTCAGGACAACTGGATGGATGCAAAGGAATCGAAGCGCGTCGACGATTTCATCGTCTTCGCCGTCGCCGCTGCCACGCAGGCGCTGGACGACGCGAACTGGCACCCCAAGACCGACGAGGAACAGTGGCGCTCGGGCACGTTGATCGGCTCGGGCATCGGCGGCCTTCAGGGCATTGCCGAGACGGCGCTCATTCTCCAGGAAAAGGGCCCGCGCCGCGTGAGCCCCTTCTTCATCACCGGACGTCTCATCAATCTCGCTTCCGGCTATGTCTCCATTCAGCATGGCCTCAAGGGACCGAACCATTCGGTCGTGACGGCCTGCTCGACCGGCGCGCATGCGATTGGCGACGCGGCGCGTTTGATCGCGCTCGACGATGCCGACGTCATGGTCGCGGGCGGTACCGAATCCGCCATCAGCCGCATCGGCATCGCGGGCTTCTCCGCCTGCCGCGCGCTCTCGACCGGCTTCAACGATGAGCCGACCCGCGCCTCGCGTCCCTATGACAGGGACCGTGACGGCTTCGTCATGGGCGAGGGCGCCGGCGTCGTCGTGCTCGAGGAATATGAGCATGCGAAGGCCCGCGGCGCGAAGATCTATGCCGAGGTTGTCGGCTATGGTCTCTCTGGCGATGCGCACCACATCACCGCGCCGCCGGAAGACGGCAATGGCGGTTTCCGCTCCATGCAGGCTGCGCTGAAGCGCGCTGGTATTACGGCTTCCGATCTCGACTATGTGAACGCGCATGGCACCTCCACCATGGCCGACACGATCGAACTCGGCGCCGTGTCGCGTCTTCTCGGCAATGCGGTGAGCAAGGTTTCGATGTCCTCGACCAAGTCGTCGATCGGCCATCTGCTCGGCGCTGCCGGTGCTGTCGAAGCGATCTTCTGCACGCTCGCCATTCGCGACCAGATCGTGCCGCCGACGCTCAACCTCGACAATCCGGAAGTCGAAACGGAGCTCGACCTCGTGCCCCTCAAGGCGCGCCAGCGTGAGGTCAATTACGCGCTGTCGAACTCCTTCGGGTTCGGCGGAACCAACGCCTCGCTGGTTCTGAAGAAGGTCGATTGATTGTCCGACGGGACCGATAACGAAGGCACGGTCGAGCCTCATGTCGATGCTCGACCGGGGCGCATCCGGCGCTTCCTTCTGACGATCCTCGTTATCCTTCCCATGAGCGCCGCCCTGATCGCGGGCGGCGCTTTCCTTTACGGCAAGCGGATTTTCGAAGCGCCTGGGCCCGCCGCCGCGCCGACTGTCGTCTGGCTCGCGCCGGGGCTGGGGCTTTCGGCCATCGCCGGCCGCCTGCATGAAGCGCACGTGCTCAACGAGCCGAATATCTTTCGGCTGGCCGTGCGCCTTAACAAGGCGGCGGGAACGCTCAAGGCGGGTGAGTATGAAATTCCGGCCCATGCGAGCATGGCGGAGATCGTCCGTATCCTGAGGGAAGGCAAGTCGATCGTTCACCAGATCACCGTGCCTGAGGGCCTGACGAGTCAGGAAGCGATGGAGATCGTGAAGGCGGACCCCGTGCTCACGGGCGACACGCCGCCGGTGCCCGCCGAAGGTTCACTCCTGCCTGAGACGTACAATTTTTCGCGCGGCACCACGAGGGCGCAGATCGTGCAGCGCATGGAGAAGGCAGCCTCGCAGCTCATCAACGAGACATGGCTGCATCGGGGTGCGAACCTTCCCTACAAGACGCAAAGAGAAGCGGTCATCCTCGCCTCCATCGTCGAAAAGGAAACGGGGCTTGCTGCCGAGAGGCCGAAAGTCGCCTCCGTCTTCGTCAATCGTCTGCGCAAGCCCATGCGTCTCCAATCCGATCCGACGATCATCTATGGCATCACGGGCGGCAAGGGACCGCTCGGACGGCCGATCCGCCAGAGCGAGTTGGACCGCGTGACGCCCTACAACACCTATCAGGTGGATGGGTTGCCGCCGACGCCGATATGCAATCCCGGACGCGCCTCGATCGAGGCGGTGCTGAACCCGCCCGAGACGAACGATCTGTACTTCGTCGCGGATGGAACAGGAGGGCACGCCTTCGCGAACTCGCTGGCAGGGCATGAGCGCAATGTGGCGCGCTGGCGCCAGGCCGAAAAGAAAGCCGCGAACGGCCCCGTCAAGGCTGCCGAGGAGAAGTCGGGCGGAAGCAAGCCCGTGCTGCCGCTCAAGGCGCCGCCGCGCCATGTGGGCGGGTGAGTCGGTCTCGCGGCCCTGCGCTGCTATAGTTGAAAACCGTTCCACAGTGATTCCAGGAAAGTCCGCCCTATGCCGTTGACCAGCATGACAGGCTTCGCCCGCGCCGATGGCGAGAGCGGCAACGAGGCCGGCCTTGTGCGCTGGCATTGGGAACTTCGCAGTGTGAACGGCAAGGGGCTCGACGCGCGGTTCCGCCTGCCGTCCGGCTTCGAGGCAATCGAGGCGCGGCTTCGCGAGGAACTGGCGCGGCACCTGAAGCGCGGCAATGTGCAGGCGACGCTGACCATCGACCGCGTGCGTGGCCCGGCTCCGCTGCGCATCAATCAGGATGCGCTCGACGCGGTGCTGGCGGCGCTCGCTTCGCTTCAGCAGCGCATCGAGGTGATGCCGCCGCGGCCGGAAGGCATTCTTGCGCTCAAGGGTATTCTCGAGACGAGCGAGAGCGAGGAGAGCCCGGAAGACCACGCCGCGCTCGAGAAGCTTGTGCTCGCGTCGTTTTCCGAGGCTGCGGCCTCGCTTGCGCGCGCG
>JAJXZC010000560.1 GCA_021780275.1 Pseudomonadota bacterium | reverse complement strand
TATGAATTCGGCGAAGCCCACGGCGCGCTCCCCGCGACATTGGGCTATCGCGGCTACCGCTATTCCTGCTGCACATCCATCAATCATGTCGTCTGCCACGGCATGCCCTCCGACCGCGTGCTGCGCGAAGGCGACATCGTCAATGTGGACGTGACCTATATTCTCGATGGCTGGCACGGCGACACCAACCGCATGTATTATGTCGGCGACGTCCCGCGCAAGGCCTCGCGCCTCTGCGAAGTCACCTATGAAGCTATGATGCGCGGCATCGCAGCCGTGAAACCCGGCGCCACGCTCGGCGACATCGGCTATGCCATCCAGTCCTATGCCGAAGGCGAACGCTGCTCGGTGGTGCGCGAATTCTGCGGCCACGGCGTCGGCCTCGTCTTCCACGACATGCCGAACATCCTGCACTACGGCCGCAAGGGCGAAGGCGCTGCGCTGAAAGAAGGCATGTTCTTTACCATCGAACCGATGATCAACCTCGGCAAGCCGGGCGTGAAGATCCTCGCCGACGGCTGGACCGCCGTCACCCGCGACCGCTCGCTGTCGGCCCAGTTCGAACATTCGGTCGGCGTCACTGCCGATGGCGTCGAGATTTTTACGAAGTCCCCCGCCGGCTTTGACTGCCCGCCCTATGCCTGACGGCGCCAGGCCGGAATCCTCCAACGCCGCCAACCACATGGCGGGTCATCGCGAACGTTTGCGCAAACGCTTCATCGCCTCGCCTGCCGCCGTGCCGGACTATGAGCTGCTGGAACTCATCCTCTTCCGCACCATTCCCCGCCGCGATGTAAAGCCGCTGGCAAAGGAACTCATCGCCATCTTCGGCAGCTTCGGCGCGGTCATCCATGCCGATCCCACCCGACTGCATGACGTCAAAGGCGTGTCCGACGCCACCATCGCCGACTTCGCCATCCTGCGCGAAACCACCGCCCGCCTCACGCAGGCCAAGGTGATGAAGCGCGAAGTCATCTCCTCATGGGGCGAACTGCTCGACTATTGCTTTGCCGCCATGGCGCATAACGCCATCGAACAGTTCCGCATCCTCTTCCTCGACCGGCAGAATGTTCTGATAGCGGATGAAGTCCAGCAGACGGGCACCGTCGATCACACGCCCGTCTACCCCCGCGAAGTCGTCAAACGCGCGCTCGCGCTCAACGCCTCCGCCATCATTCTCGTCCACAACCACCCCTCCGGCGACCCGACGCCGTCGCGCGACGACATCGAGATGACGAAACAGATCATCGACACGGCAAAACCCCTCGGCGTCACCGTCCACGACCACCTCGTCATCGGCAAGGGCAAACACGCCAGCTTCAAGTCATTGGGGCTGATTTAGCGACCTCGCCTACCCCATCCGTTCGGAAGCAAAGCTTCCCGGGCTCGGTGGGAAAACCACCGTCCGTTCGCCATTGATGAAAATCTGGTGATGGATATGCGCATGGACGGCGCGCGCCAGCACCTGCGCCTCGACGTCACGGCCGATTGAGACATAGTCTTCCGCACTCTGCGCATGGGTTACGCGCACGGTCTCCTGTTCGATGATCGGCCCCTCGTCCAGATTGGCCGTCACATAATGCGCCGTCGCGCCGATCAGCTTCACGCCCCGCTGATAGGCCTGCCTGTAAGGGTTCGCCCCCTTGAAGCTCGGCAGAAACGAGTGATGGATATTGATGATCCGCCCCGGCATGGCCCGGCACATTTCCTCCGAGAGGATTTGCATGTAGCGCGCCAGCACGATCAGTTCCGTACCGCTCTCCCTCACCAGATCCATGATCTTGGCTTCCGCCTCCGCCTTGTTCTCCTTCGTCACCGGAATGTAGTGAAAGGGAATGTCATGGTTCGCGACGACCTTCTGATAATCGAAATGGTTCGACACCACCCCGACGATATCGATGGGCAGCGCGCCGATCTTCCAGCGGTAAAGCAGATCGTTCAGACAATGCCCGAAGCGCGACACCATCAGCAGCACTTTCATGCGCCGGCTCGCATCCCTGATTTCACTCGTCATGCTGAACTTCTTCGAGATATCGCCGAACCCCTCCGAAAGTTCTTCAAGCGTCGCCCCGCCCTCCGAAATGAAACTGACCCGCATGAAAAATTTCTGCGCGGCCAGATCGTCGAATTGCGAACTGTCGATGATGTTGCATTTCATTTCGGCGAGATAACCCGAAATGGCGGCCACGATCCCGCGCGTGGATGGGCAATCGACTGTCAGCACATACTTGTTCATCGGGCGTCTTTCTGCAAAACCGGGACGCAAGGCCCCTGCCGCCGGTTGTCACCGACCGCAGCGCATATAGCAATCCGGATTCCGCTTGAAAAGGCTAGAACGGCGGACGCCCGAACATACCGCCATCAGGCGGCGGACCCATACCGCGGTCGCGAGGCGGGCCCATCCCCTGATGGATGGCGCGCATGGTCTCGCGGCTCACCTGTCCGTGATAGCAGCCAAGCGTATAGGGATATTCCCGCGTCAACCGATAGGCATAGTCGTAAGTGCGCCCGTCTATCGTGATCTTCTCCGCCCGGCCATGACAGGCATCGAGATCGGCATTCGTGATGAGCTTGCCACTGGCGTCCTTCATCCCGAAGATCGGATAACCATCGAGCGCCCAGCCGACGAGCTTGTTTTCCGTCGCGCCGGGCAGACACGGCGAACTGCTGTGATAGTGATATTGCCCGCGCCCCTGCGGATGCCCGTCGCAAAGATCCTGCACCTCATGCGCCGCCGCATCGCGACCCGCATCGTCAAGCGCGTTATAGAGCGCAACGCCCGTCACCGTAAAACCGATCATCCCCATGCCAAGGCACGACGGTTCACTCGCGGCCTGCGGCGTCAAAGGAATACTGAAGGACAGCGACTGTTCCTTCACCGCATTGGGATTGGTGTCATATTGATAGGCGGGATCGCTCGGCGAAATCGGAAACTTGCCCGTCGGCTCTTTCACCG
>JAJXZC010000459.1 GCA_021780275.1 Pseudomonadota bacterium | reverse complement strand
TTGGATGCGGCGGATGCTCGCCGTCCGCCGCAAGCACAGAGCCTTCGGCCGCGGCACGCTGCGCTTCCTTTATCCGAAGAACCGCAAAATATTGGCCTATCTTCGGGAATACAATGACGAGATCATTCTCTGCGTTGCCAATCTCGCGCATAGCCCTCAAGCGGTGGAAATCGATCTGTCGGAATATGCCGAGTGGGTCCCCGTCGAGCTCAACAACGGATCACTCTTCCCGCCGATCGGCCAGCTCACCTATCTCCTGACTTTGCCGCCTTACGGATTTTACTGGTTCCTCTTGGCAAAGGAAGGCGATTGGCCAGCGTGGCATACCCCGGCGCCCGAACCCATGCCAGACTATCAAACGTTCGTCCTCAATGACGGACTGGTCAATGCGTTGACCGGATCCCAGAGACGGCTCTTTGAGCATGAGGTTCTGCCGCCTTATCTCGCCAAGCGGCGCTGGTTCTCCGCAAAAGACGAAGCGATTCGGGAAACGCGCGTGGTCGACCTCGCCCATGTCCCCGGTGCCAAGCGTGACATCTATTTCTGCGATATCGAGGTGAAGACCGGCAAAGGCCAATCGCGTTGGCTGCTCCCGCTGGCGATCGTATGGGAAGACGAGACCTCGCTCGCGCTCCCCGGGCAATTGGCATTGGCGCGGGTTCGGGAAAATCGTCGCGTCGGATTTTTGACCGACGCATTCGCCGTAGCGGAATTTGCCCGCAACGCGCTTGCCGCGCTTGCGCAAGGCGCACGGCTGCCTCTGCCGTCGGCCTATATCCAATTTGAGCCGATGCCCGACAGCGCGGAGGCTTTGCGCTTTCCGCCAGATGCAGAAATCGAATGGCTGACGGTCGAGCAATCCAACAGCTCGCTCGTCATCGGCGATTCGGTCATGCTGAAGATGTTCCGCAGAATCTCGAGCGGTCAGCATCCGGAAGTCGAAATGGGTCGCTATCTCACCGAACGCGGCTTTGCCAATTCGCCGCCGCTGCTCGGCGAAGTCGTTCACGTTACTTCCGACGGAACACGGTCTTCACTGGCAATCGCACAACGTTTTGTCGCCAATCAAGGCGATGCATGGTCGTGGGTGAGGGATGACTTGTCTCGAGCTCTCGATAGCTTGTCTGCGACCGAAAAGCCCGTGCTCGTCGATCATATCGCCGATCACGAGAAGCTCGCGAAGACGATTGGTAGGCGGCTGGCCGACCTGCATGCGGTCCTGGCTCTCCCGACGCAAAATGCCGATTTCGCACCCATGCGCGCGACCGAAAATGAATCGGCACTCTGGCATGAGGCCGCCCGAAAGGAACTCGAAGCGGCTCTCGCGATCGTCCGCGATCGCAAATGGGACCGCCCCGAGCATCAAGCGGATGCGCAGGTCCTTCTCGAGCGTACGGCGGACCTCGTCGCCCGCTTGGACCAGTTGGCGCGCAGCGGAACAGGGGCGCTGATGTGCCGGATCCATGGGGATTTCCATCTCGGCCAAATTCTTGTCTCCGGCGGCGACGTCTATTTCATCGATTTCGAAGGCCAGCCGCGTACGCCGCTGAAGCAAAGGCGTCTGAAAGCAAGTCCCTTGCGGGACGTCGCAGGGCTTTTGCGATCTCTCGATTACGCCGCGGCGACTGCCGCTGAAGGCAAAGGCGTGAGCGAACCAGGAGGGCAGGCGGCCGCGCAAATGGCTTTCATCACGCATTTTCGCGATGCGACCGCGGCTGCATTTCTTTCAAGTTATCGGGACGTCACGGCTCTGAATGGCGAAGCCCTGAACGATTCTCTGCTCGATTTGTTCATGATCGAAAAGGCCGCATACGAAATCCGCTACGAAGCGGCAAACCGACCGTCATGGCTGCCTATTCCTCTCGCCGGCCTGGCCGGCCTGGCTCGCCGGATCCTCGCCCGCGGAGACGTGCATGACCGGCGTTGATCACGCGCCGTCCTGGCAGCTCGAACGGCGCGAAGCGGAAAAGCTTATCGGCTGCGCCTCCGTCGATCCCTTCGCACTTCTCGGGCCGCACGAGACCGTGGACGGCTATGTGATCCGGGTGATCCTTCCTGGCGCCAAAGCCGTCGATGTCGTAGCGCAGGCGGACGGGCGCCTATTGGCTTCGATGGCGCGCGGCGCGGTCGACGGTCTGTTCGAGGCGCATATCAAAAAGCGAACTGCCTACAAGCTGCGGATCTCTTGGCCCGATGCCGAGCAGGAAACGGAAGATCCCTATGCTTTCGGTCCTCTCCTCGGCGAAATCGATATCTATCTCTTCAATGAAGGACGTCATTTCGCCTTGGCTGACGTCTTCGGCGCCCAATTCATGGTGGTCGATGGCGTTCCCGGCGTACGCTTTGCCGTATGGGCGCCGAACGCGCGCCGCGTCGCAGTCGTCGGTGACTTCAACACCTGGGATCCGCAGCGCCATCCCATGCGTGCCCGCTACCCGTCCGGCATCTGGGAACTTTTTATTCCGCGCGCTCCGGTCGGCACACGCTATAAGTTCGATATCGTGGGCCCGGATGGGGAACGCTTTCAAAAAGCAGACCCCGTCGCGCGGCGCGCCGAATTGCCCCCGGCCACGGCCTCCGTCGTCGCTGAACCCGAAATGCACGCCTTTAAAGATGCGGACTGGATGTCCGCCCGCGCGGCGTGCCAAGCCGTCGACGCGCCGCTATCGATCTACGAAGTCCATCTCGGCTCCTGGCTCAAGAGCGATGCCGGCGCATTCGCCAATTGGGACTCGGCCATCTCGCATCTCATTCCCTATGTCGCCGAAATGGGATTCACACACATCGAACTCCTTCCCATTGCCGAGCATCCTTTCGGCGGTTCCTGGGGCTATCAGCCTACGGCCCTGTTCGCGCCCACGGCCCGTTACGGGACACCCGGCGCGTTCCGCGATTTCATCCGGGCCTGCCATGAAGCAGGGATTGGCGTGATCCTCGACTGGGCGGCCGGACATTTT
>JAJXZC010000158.1 GCA_021780275.1 Pseudomonadota bacterium | reverse complement strand
CTTCTTTGAGGCTTTTCTGGAGGGCGACGCCTTTGCGGGCGTCGCCTTCTGCTTTTTTGCCGCCGCCTTTTTGCGCTCTGCGGCACGCGCTGCGCGCGCGAGCTTTTCAGCCCTTGCCGCCCGCATCACCTCCATCGCCTTGCGCGCCCATTGCACGAGCTCGTCCGGATCGTCGTAAAGCCGCTCGGGCACTTCGTAATAATGAAGCGCGCCGGTGCTGCCATCCGTCATTTCATAGGTGAAGGGGCCCTTCTCCTCGGCTTCATAATCGGCGCGATTGCGATCATCGACCTTGAAGTAAAGCGTCTCGTCGAAGATCAGACCGAACATGAGGTCGTCCAGATAGACGCCAGCGCCGCCGAACATGCCGCGAAAGCGCACCGGCCCCAACCGCTCAAGCTGCTCGGCGAGAAATTCCTTGTATTCGGTACTGACGGCCATGGCCCGGACCGCTCAGATGTGCGCGGGTTCGATGGTGACGCTTTCGCCGCAGCCGCAGGCGTCGGTCACATTCGGATTGTTGAACTTGAAGCCCGCCGAGAACTTCTCGGTCTCGTAGTCCATCTCGGTGCCGATGAGAAAAAGGATGGCCTTCGGATCGATCAGGATTTTCACGCCCTTGTCCTCGATCACCTCGTCGAGAGGGTTCGCGGTTTCGGCGTATTCCATGGTGTATTCCATGCCCGCGCAGCCGCCATTCTTCACGCCGACGCGAAGGCCGACATATTTGCCTTCCGACCGGGCCATGATGGCCTGAAGATGCTCGGCCGCCCTGTCGGTCAGCCGGATTGCCTTGGGACGTTCTCTCGCCATGTTTCTACCTCGGACCTTAGATGGAGCCCGGTCCTTCCAAGTTCAATACATGTTGAGCGCAACGCGCGCTTCGTCCGACATGCGGCTCGGATCCCAGGGCGGATCGAAGGTCATGTTCACCTTCACGTCGCCCACGCCGTCCACCGAGCGCACCGCATCCGCGACCATTTCCGGCATGGTGCCCGCGACCGGACAACCCGGCGCGGTCAGCGTCATGTCGATCAGCACATCGCGGTCGTCCGACACGTCTACCTTGTAGATGAGGCCGAGTTCGTAAATATCGACCGGTATTTCCGGATCGTAGACGCTCTTCAACGCGGCAATGATGTCGTCGGTGAGCCGGTCCAGCTCTTCCTGCGGGAGTGCCGACGGCGCAGGCGTCTCCCCGCCCCTCTCGTCTGGCATCTCGGCCTCGGTCATGTTCGCATCGTCCGACATACTGAGATCCTCAACTGAAGAACTTCTTCGCATCGACGAGTGCAGCCGCGAGGCGGTCAATCTCTTCATGCGTCGTATACATGGCGAAGGATGCACGCGCCGTCGCCGTCACGCCGAACCGCTCCATCAGCGGCTGTGCGCAATGATGGCCTGCGCGCACCGCGACACCTGCGCGGTCAATGATGGTCGCAATGTCGTGAGCGTGGGCATCCGCCATGGTGAAGGACACTATACCGCCCTTGCTCTTCGACGTGCCGATGATGCGGAGCCCGTCAATCGCCGACAACTTCTCCGTCGCATAGGCGAGCACGCCTGCCTCATGCGCGGCGATGCGCGCGCGGCCAACGCCATGCACATAGTCGAGCGCCGCGCCGAGGCCGATCGCCTCGACGATTGCCGGCGTTCCCGCCTCGAAACGATGAGGCGGTGCGGCATAGGTCACGGTATCCATCGAGACCTCGCGGATCATCTCGCCACCGCCGCGATAGGGCCGCATCTTCGCGAGAAGTTCTTTCTTGCCATAGAGAAGGCCAATTCCTGTGGGTCCGTAAATCTTGTGGCCCGTCACCGCGTAGAAATCGGCATCGAGATCGCGAACGTCGATCTCGAGATGAACGGCGCTCTGCGAACCGTCCACGACGACCGGAATGCCCTTCTCATGCGCGAGACGGATGATTTCCTTCATCGGCGTAACGGTGCCGAGCACGTTCGACATATGCGTCAGCGCGACGATCTTGACCTTGGGCCCCAGCAACTTCTTGTAGGCATCCATGTCGAGGTCGCCCTCGTCCGTCACCGGCACCCATTTCAGCACTGCCCCCTGCCGCTCGCGCAGGAAATGCCAGGGCACGATATTCGAGTGATGCTCCATCACCGACAGAACGATCTCGTCGCCCGGCTGGATCAGCGGCGCCGCATAGCTCGCAGCCGCGAGGTTCAGCGCGTCCGTCGAGCCGCTGGTGAAGATGATCTCGTCCGTCGATGCAGCATTGAGAAAGGCGCGCGCCCTTTCGCGCGCATCTTCGAAGGCCTGCGTCGCCGCGTTGGAGAGGTAGTGAAGCCCGCGATGGACATTCGCATATTCATGCTCCATCACGTGCCGCATGGCGTCGATGACGGCGCGCGGCTTCTGCGCGGAAGCGCCATTGTCGAGATAGACAAGCGGCTTGCCATAGACCTCGCGCGACAGGATCGGGAAATCCGCTCGCACCCGCGCGACATCGTAAGGCGCTTCGGCAATGTTGAGCTTCAATTCGGTCATGACGTCTTTTCCTGATGGCGCTCGAACCAGCCAGCGGCCAGCGCGCGCAAATCGTCCCGCGCTGCCTCATGCGGCACCGTCTCGAAAGATTCGTCGAGGAAGGCCGAGATGAGCAATTGCCGCGCCATATGCTCGTCGATGCCGCGCGCGCGAAGAAAGAAAATCGCATCGCGGTTCAGCTCGCCGATGGTCGAGCCATGGGCGCATTGCACATCGTCGGCATAGATTTCGAGTTCGGGCTTGGCATTCATCGACGCATCGCGCGACAGAAGCAGCGCGTTCGACATCTGCCGTCCATCGGTCTTCTGCGCGTCGGGACGCACCATGACATTGCCCTGGAAGACGCCCGTCGACGCGCCGTCGAGCACCGTCTTGAAGAGCGTCGAACTCGCACATTCCGGCACTGCATGATCCATCATGCAGAAATGGTCGCCATGCTGCGCCCC
>JAJXZC010000361.1 GCA_021780275.1 Pseudomonadota bacterium | reverse complement strand
CCATCACCGAGACGGATCTCGGCGACCGCTACCACACGCATTGCGATCCGCGCCTCAATGCGAGCCAGTCGCTCGAACTCGCCTTCATGATTGCCGAAGGTCTGAAGACCGAGCGCGTCAATGCGCAGAAGCTGGCCGTCGGCGCGAAGTGATCTTCGCGTACAGATGAAATGAAAAGGCCCGGTGGAAACGCCGGGCCTTTTTTCTTCTCGTCATGCCGGACCTGATCCGGCATCCATCTTCTTCACGTCGCGGCGCGAAGATGGACCCCAGGTCAAGCCCGGGGTGACGAATGGTGGTCAGCTCACCTTGATGAGACGGCGTCCGTGGTTCTCGCCCTCGAAGAGGCCGATGAAGGCCCTGGCGGAGTTTTCGAGGCCTTCGGAAATATCTTCGGTGTAGATCAGCTTGCCTTCGTGAATCCAGCCGGCCATTTCGGTCTGCGCGGCGCGGAAGTCCTTGAAGTAGTCGAAGACGACGAGGCCTTCCATGCGCAGGCGATGGGTGATGAAGCGCGTGACGTTGCGGATACCGTGAAGCTCGTTGTCGGCGCGGTTATATTCGCTGACCTGGCCGGAGACGACGATGCGGCCATGCTCCTTCATGTTGAGGATCGCCGCGTCGAGCATTTCGGCGCCGACATTGTCGAAATAGATGTCGACGCCGCCGGGGCAGGCTTCTGCGATGGCGGCGCGGAGATCGCTCGCCTCGCGGTAGTTGATCGTGCGGTCGAAGCCAAGGCTTCGCACATAGTCGCACTTGTCCTTCGAGCCCGCGATGCCGATAACGGTGCAGCCCTTCATCTTCGCGATCTGGCCCGCCGTCGCGCCGACGGGACCGGCGGCTGATGAGATCAGCACCGTGTTGCCTTCTTGCGGGCGTCCGAGATCGAGAAGGCCGAAATAGGAGGTAAGGCCCGGAATGCCGAGAACGCCGATGGCGGCGGTGGGGCGGAGCTTGCCGTGGTAGAGCGCAGGATCGAGCTTCTGGATGCCGCGGCCATTCGACAGCGCGTGGCTTACCCAGCCAAAGCCGCCCGTCACACGGTCGCCCGGTTTGAACTTCTCGTTGTTCGACACTTCGACAATGCCGACCATGGCGCTGTCGATGGTCTCGCCGAGCGGCAGCGCGGCGGCGTAGCTCGCGCTTGAAAGCCGCGAGCGCATGCCGGGATCGACGGAGTGATATTCGGTGCGGATCAGAAGTTCGTGCTCGCCGGGATCGGGCAGGGTGATCTCTTCCAGCCGGAAATTATCGAGCTTCGGTTTGCCCTCCGGGCGCGACGCGAGCACCCAGCGTTTTGCCTTTGTCGGCATGGTTCTCTCCCCCCGTTTTGGTCTTCCCCGTTGTCCTGGCCCGGACAAGCCGGACCAGGACGTATCGGGAAAACTAGATCGCCTTGTCCGGCCCGATCTTCACGAGCATCTTGCCGGCATTGGCGCCCGAGAAGAGGTTGAGGAAAGCCTTGGGCGCGTTCTCGATGCCGTTCTCGACCGTTTCCTGCCAGTGCATCTTGCCCGCTTTGATGAGCTTGCCCATCTCGGCATAGAAGGCGGGGATGATATCGAGATGGTTCGAGACGATGAAGCCCTGGAGCTTCAGGCTCTTGCCGACGGCCATGATGATGTTGGACGGGCCGGGACGCGGAGCCGTGTCGTTATATTGTTCGATCATGCCGCAGAGCGCGAGGCGACCGAAGGGGCGCATGTGGTTGATCGCAACTTCCAGATGCTTGCCGCCGACATTCTCGAAATAGACGTCGATGCCTTTCGGAAATGCGGCGCCGACCGCCTTGTCGAGATCGCCGCAGGTCTTGTAGTTGATGGCCTTGTCGATGCCGGCGACCTTTTCGAGCCATTCGCATTTCTCGTCAGAACCCGCCGAGCCCACGACATAGCAGCCATGCGCCTTGGCGAGCTGACAGACGACAGTGCCGACGGCGCCCGAAGCTGCCGAAACGAAGACAGTCTCGCCATCCTTCAGCTCACCGATCTTCATGAGGCCTGCATAGGCCGTCATGCCCGGCATGCCGAGCGTGCCGAGATAGGCTTCGATGGGCCCGAGCGCGGGGTCGACTTTCTGGAAGGCCTCCGCTTTCGCAAGCGCATATTCGCGCCAGCCGAACATGCTCTGCACATAATCGCCGACAGCAAGCTTCGGCGACTTCGAGGCGATCACCTGTCCGATGGCACCGCCCTGAAGCGCTTCGCCGATCTGGAAAGGGGGGACGTAGCTTTCGCGGTCCATCATGCGGCCGCGCATGTAGGGATCGACCGACATCCAGATATTCCGGACGAGGACTTCACCTTCGCCGGGTTGTCCGACTTCAGTGGTTGCGAGTTCGAAATCCGAAGGCTTGGGCGCGCCGACGGGGCGCGACTTCAGACGGATTTCCTTCGAGACGAGGTTGGACATGTTTCTCTCCCAGAATTGTTGTTCCGGGGAGTAAACACGCTTTCCGTGACATCAGGAAGCCCGCAACGGCGAACAAGCCCTGTTCAGGATTTCCAGCCACCGCCCAGAGCAACGAACAGGTTGACGGCCGCCGTGTACTGGTTGAGCCGCGCCTGCGCCTCGCTGTCGCGTGCGGTGAGCCAGGCCCGCTGCGCTTCGAGCACCGAGAGGAAGTCGCTCGCGCCTGCCTTGTAGCTCGCTTGCGAGAGATCGTAGGAGCGGCGGGCCTCGATGGCGGCGACGGCAAGCGAGGACTGGCGACGGCTATAGGCATCGGAATTGGTGAGCGCGTCCTCGACTTCGCCGAAAGCCGTCAGCACGGTCTTGCGATAGGTCGCGGCGAGTTCGGCGTCGCGGGCCTTGGCGGTCTGCAGATTACCTTCGAGTTCCCCACCGGAGAAAATGGGCGCGAGGATCGAGGCTGCGAGCGACGTGCCGTTGGCCGTGCCGACGCCTGCGAGCCAGTCGACGGTCTTGCCCGCCGACAGGTCGATGGTCGGGAAG